>CADBMK010000027.1 GCA_902795785.1 uncultured Bacteroidia bacterium
AGACAAACTTTCTCCTGAGACCTTCCTTTCAAATGAACAGGAGATGCAGACATACACTAATGCGTATTATACAATGTTCCCAGGAGCCGGAGACCTTTATTCCGAGTCTAGCGACGCCCTTATAGGAACCACTCTCAACGAGGCTCTCTGGGGCGGAAGGACCATTAATTCCGGAGACGCCGGATGGAACTGGAAAAACCTCAGAAAGATTAATGAATTCATTGAATATTCAAAGAACTGCAAGGACGAGAAACTCCGCTTTCAGTACATCGGCCTTACCCGTTTCTTCCGCGCCTACTTCTATTTTGAGAAGGTTAAGCAGTTTGGAGACGTTCCTTGGTATGACGAGCCTCTCGGTTCCAATGACGAGGCCCTTTACAAGCCTCGTGACAGCCGTGAGCTTGTGATGCAGCATATTATTGAGGACCTTGATTTTGCAATCGAGAACCTTCCTTCAACACACTCGGATTACCGTGTGACCAAGTGGGTGGCCCTTGCGCTTAAGTCCCGCATCTGCCTCTTTGAAGGTACTTTCAGGAAGTATCACGCCGGAGACGTCACTCTTCAGACCCTCCCTGCTGACGCCAAGGATTACAAGTATTATCTTGAGCTTGCCGCTGAGGCTGCCAACGAATTCATCAACTCCAGCAACTATTCAATCTACAGTGCAGAGGGCGCTGCTGGCAGCTATATAGGCCTCTTCACCAAATACAGGATTGCAGAGGGAACAAACAAGGAGATTATCCTTGCCAGGAACTACAGCACTGAGTACAGCGTGACACACAGTGCAAACGCAATGTACACCAGCTCAACCCTCGGAAGAGTAGGCTTTACACGTAAGATAATTGCAAGTTATCTTATGAAGGACGGTTCACGCTTTACGGACAAGGCTGCCTGGGAGGAGATGACATTTGTTGATGAGGTCAAGAACCGTGACCCGCGTCTTGCCCAGAGCATCCGTACTCCTGGTTACTGCAGGCTTGGAACAGACATTCAGACCGCTCCGAACATCAACTATTCGGTTACGGGTTATGCTCCTATCAAGTATTTCATGGGCCCGCAGGACGATACATACCAGCAGTCATACTGTGACCTCGTGCTCTTCCGCGCCGCTGAGGTTTACCTCAACTACGCAGAGGCAAAGGCTGAACTCGGAACCATCACCCAGAGCGATATCGACCGTTCAATCAAGCCTCTTCGTGACCGCGTAGGTATGCCAAACCTTGACCTGGCTGCAGCCAACGCAAATCCTGACCCGTATCTGCTTGCAGAACACACGGGCTTCCCTAAGGTTGCCCAGAAGAACTCGACCAACGTGGGCGTAATCCTTGAGATCCGCCGCGAGAGACAGATTGAGCTTATTCAGGAAGGCTTCCGTTATTATGACATCATCCGCTGGGCGGAGGGTCAGGCTTTCGAATGCCCGCTTCTTGGAATGTATTTCCCAGGCGAAGGCACCTACGACCTCAATAACGACGGAACTCCGGACATTACCCTGTACAATGGCGGATCGGCACCATCAGGCGCAGCAGCCCTTGCACTGAAGATAGGAACAGACGTAACCCTTTCAGAGGGAACATCCGGCTGCCTTGACTTCCATCATTCAACCCGTACTGGCTGGACATGGGATGAAGGCAAGGATTACTACTATCCAATCCCTGTAGAGGACAGAAGCCTCACTCAGGGCGCGCTTACACAGAACCCGGGCTGGAACGACGGCCTCAAGTTTTAATCACTAAAGAATCATTGGTATGAAAAAGATATCAAGCATATTACTCCTGTCGCTTTCAGTTCTGTTGCCTCTGTCCTGTGACAATGACAACAACGGAAATTCTGACATCACTGCCCAGTTGGGCGTATCGATCGGTCAGACTGAAGAGGTAATCGAGGTTATCAAGCGTCAGTCAAAGACCTTTGACATTGCGGTTGTTTCCAACCCTGGTCCTGCCGAGGCCCTGATAGTAACTATCGGAGCGAACGCAGAACTTGTAGATGCCTACAACGCGGAAAACGGCACATCGTACGAGATGCTTCCGGCTTCGGCTTACGAAATCCCGTCCGATCCGTTCCTCATCCCGCGCTACAATAAGAAGTCAACACTTTCATCCTTCTCCCTCAAGGGCGTAGGCTGCGAGCCTAACCAGATCTACCTCCTTCCTCTCGTCGTTGACAAGGTTGAGGGAGATGCGGCTTATGAGAAGCCGGAGGAGAAAATCCTGTACATCCTCTTCAGGATGCTCCCTCCGGAGCAGGAGGGTGACGGAAGCGTTGACGACCCTTATATCATTGACAAGGCTGAAGGTCTTGCCAAGATGGGAAACATGCTTCTCGCAGATGAAACCGTTTACATCAAGCTTGCCGCAGACTTCAATCTGGACGGTGTAAACTGGGAGTCTATTGACGGCGCCGGAAAGAAGATAGCCCTGGACGGAGACGGCCACAAGATCAGCAATCTTTCCGCAGCCCTTTTCTCAACACTTGAGGGCTCCGTTGAGAATCTTGTCATTGACTCTCCTTCAGTCACTGATGTCACTGCAACTGCCGGCATTCTTGCCAACACCGTTGCAGACGGCTCAAGCGTGAAGAATATTACCGTAACGAATGCAAGCCTCAACAACGAAACCGGTATTGCCGGCGGCCTTATCGGAACGCTTAAGGGCGGCTCTGTTGAAAAGGTCAGCGTTGCTGGAACAATTGTCGGCTCAAGCCAGGTCGGCGGTATTATCGGCCGCGTAGAAAGCGGTTCGCTTACTGACTGTGAGTTTGCCGGAGACATTAATTCGGCTTCATACTATTCAGGTAACCTTGTCGGCCTTGCCGTAACAGGTGACTTTATCAGATGCCACACTAGCGGAACACAGGATAACAAAAAATCCAACTATGCACGTGCCGGCGGTCTCATCGGACAGCTGGAAGGCGGTAGCGTTACAAAGTGCTACTCATCCGCAAGCTTGACAGGCCTCGGCCACTTCATGGGCGGTCTTATCGGCTGTATCAACGGCGATGTAAACGTTTACACCAGCTATGCTACGGGATCTGTATCAGCTCCTACAAGCGGCAACAAGGCGGGAATCGGCGGTCTCATCGGACGTATTGAGAAGGGAACCGTTGAGGTTGACGACTGCTACTCGACAGGCGCTATTAAGGCGGACAGATGGAGTGGAGGTTTCATCGGCAACATGAATGACGGAACCACGGTTACTGTCAAGAACGGTTACACGACTTCCGACATCAGCGGTATTACCCGAGTTAAGGGAATCTTTACCGGAAATACATATACCTCTACCGTCACCGTTACCGGCTTCGTGGCATGGAAAGTCACCGACGATCCGTTCTATGGAACAGGTACTACCGTCCTGTCAACCGCGGGTAACTATCACGGTGCCGACGGTACCGTCTCATTTCAGGCTACTGCCCTTGGCTGGAGCACTGATGTATGGGATCTTAGTGGAACTGAGCCAAAACTGAAATAATCTTACCGAATGAAAAAACTACTTTTAATTCTTTTCGTGGCAGGACTTGCCGGAACCGCTCTTTCTTGCGGTTCCGACAACAATGCCGAAGTTGAGCCTGTTATCTCTGAACTGACTTCAGAGTATGATGGCAAGGCTATGATTGACAAGCCTGTTACTATTGTGGGATCTAATTTCAGCAAGAAGATTTCAGACAATGAGGTTCTTCTTGGAGTTGGACTCGAATCTGTCAAGGCAGAAATTAAAGAAGCTGCCGAGGATCATATCGTGTTCATCGCCCCTGACGTGAAAAGGGACTATATCAAGGTCCGCGTGTCCGTAAGAGGCGTTGAGTCAACATCTGTGTTGATGGAGTATATCAAAGAGGCCCCTATAGATGAGCCTTGGGACGATACCCCTACCATCACCCTTGAAGGCGCCGTTACAAAGACCGTGTGCCCGGGCGTTGAGTGGACTACGTTCCACGGACGTTGGGAAGGTGAGGTCCGTAATATCAACATTATCAAGACCACCCTCAATGAGCACAACACAATCGGAGTCTTCTTTGATTATTCACACAACGGTCTTGACGACCTTGACCAGAAGTGCGAGCATGTAGGCGCCATTGCCGGAACCAACGGACCTATGAAGTGCTGCCAGTTCATGCGTATCGACGGTGTGATAAAGAACCCTCCTACAGACCAGAGTGCTGAGCCATGGACAGTCAACTGTGCATTCACTATTGACAACAATGTGATTGATATCGTGAAGGTAAAGGACAATTATGACGCTGCAAAGCTTGCTAATAACACTGTCGGCTGTGCAGGACCGCTTCTTGTCTTCAACGGAAAGATTCAGTCATATTCCGAGGAGACATCTGTTGATTTCCTTAAAACCACCCATCCACGTACCGCAATCGGTATTTCAAAAGACGGAAAGACCGTTTATCAGGTTGCAATCGACGGACGCTGGGATAGGAGTTCAAATGATGAAAGAGCCATCGGTATGCCAACCCCTCTCCTTTCAAAGTTCATGAGAGGCCTTGGCTGCTATAAGGCTATGAATCTCGACGGCGGCGGCGGAACAGCAATGTGGGTCAAGGGCTACGGAAACTCCAGAAACATTGTGAACCGTGTCAGCGAGAACCGTTGGGACTGGAACGGAACCACACTCCGTGCAACCGGAAATGCTGTTTACATCAAGACGGATCAGAAATAACGTATGTCGCGACTTGCAAACGCACTCGTTTTTATTCTACTTACAGTAACCATATCGTGCTCCCGTTCCGGGAGCCGGTATGGTGAAATTCAGTATGCATCAGAACTGATTGTAGAGAGACTGGATAACAATCGTTTTCCGCTGGAGCCGATTGCTTCTCAGTCCGGAGTGCGTTATGAATTCCTGGCACAGGGATGTCTGTGTTCGTCAAGTCCGCTGTTCGTCTGCTCCTCTGCAGAAGGGTGGACTGTTACGGTGAACGGCACGCAGGTCCCTATTGTTGAAGGATTGCATCAGATTGACGACAATGACGGATGTTACGTCATCGCCGGTCTTGTGAAGGATGGCTGGAATGTTATAGAACTTACCGGGGACGGTGTCCCTTCGCCCTCTTTCATAGTTGGTGATTTTGACGTGAACCGCCAGGAAGAATCCGGCAGTTGGATACTGAAATATGCAACTGTCGCAGGGATTGGCCCGCTTTCTGACCAGGGCCTCCCTTTCTATGCCGGGGAGATTTCCTACAGGCGCAAAGTGGTTGTTCCGGAAAGAGTCGGAAGGCGTGTTTTAGAGGTTGAGGACTGGAGGGGGGCTTCCTGCGAAATCCTGGTCAACGGCAGCAGTATTGCGTCGGTGTCTTCCGGAAAGTTCAAAAAGAATATCGGCCGGGAGTTGAACCCCGGAATCAATGAGATTGAGGTTCGTCTGTGCGGGCCTTCGGATGAATTCGGGCTTCTGCGCGAGTTCACACTTAAATAATCGAAATACAACCATGAATATCACTAAAACCCAACGTCAGGTGTACGAGGCTCCGGTTACATCTGTATTTCCTTTTGAAATGGAGCGGGACATTGCCGTGAGTTATGACGGCTCGTTGCAGGATTTTGACGGCAACGGTATTTATGATGAAGATTTTAATTCTTAAACAGACTTGCGCCATGATTACGAAATTATTCAGAACTGTATTTGCTACAGCTGCCGTTCTTATGCTTGCTGCAGGCTGTTCAAAGGAGGAAAACCCTGCCGGTAACGAGTCCGCAGGCGTAGTTACTATCCGCGCAAAGGTTGCGGACATTGCTTCAAAAGTGGCTTTTACGCCCGCCTATGATTCTAACGGAAAGCCGGGATCAATGTCTCTGGTCTGGAGCGAGGGTGATGCCCTCCGCGTTTATGACCATAATGACAGAAGTTCTTATTCAGACTTTACAATTTCTCAGGAAAGCATCGGAAAGACAGACGGAGTGTTTGTGGGCAAGGCCGTTAAGGCCGTATCGTATGACGTTGAGGTTATCAACGGAGCATTTGATTATGCCGCTCAGACACAGCCTTCCGACGGTGTTACTTCGGATTTGAAGTACTTTGCCAGCGAGAGCGATATCTCCGACCTCTCTTCAATCGAGTTCGACAGCATATCCAGCGTCCTTGCCATCACGGCCCAGATGCCGTCAAGCGCTGTTGCCGCCACCGTCAAGTCGGTTGACATTATTTCCAGCAGCAATATCTTCAATGGAGGAAACAAACTTTCCATTACTCTTGCCTCTGCGGGCGATGCCGGAAATGACGGCCTCCTTCATCTCTTTGCAGCTCTCCCTGAGGGCAGCACCGTAGTTCCTGCGGGGACATCGCTGGTTGTCCACTTCAATGCGCCTGGCACTTCACACGATGTTTACACCAGATACATTGAACTTGGAGCAAAGACTTTCACCTCAAATAAACTCAATACAATTAATATCAACGCCACCCAGAGCGCGGTTCACGCCGGTCTTGTTTCCAGTGCGGGACGTCTTGCCACAGATCCTTATCTTATCGGTGACAAATACCAGATGCTTGCCATGCATGATCTTGTTGTATCCGGAGAAACCCGGTATTTCAAGATGGTTGACGACGTCAATCTTGACGGCGAGGACTGGGAGCCGCTCAACCTCTCCGATCCGTATGACAATAAAATCATCTTCGATGGTAACGGCCACACTGTGAAGAAGTTCTCCTGCAACGGCACTGCGCACGATTATCCAAGTTTTGCTGTAATCCTCAACGGCGAGGTCAGGAACGTCGTA
>CADBMK010000028.1 GCA_902795785.1 uncultured Bacteroidia bacterium
CCAAGAAGGACAGAAGGGCTCTTGACGGTCTCTATGAGATGCTTGGAGAAGAATTCGAGTAATACAATTGAGTAACACAAAACCATACCTCAGGCAGGCGGCCGAATACTGGTACGGGAAAGGGGATCTTTTCCGTAAGTGCCTTATTTTCCCGAACAGACGTTCTATGGTGTTTTTCCAGAAGCACCTTTGTGACCTGGTAAGGGACTCCAATCCATCCAGGCCTATGCGCCTGCCGCAGATGTTCACTGTCAACGATTTCTTCTGCCGCATCCTTGATTTGAAGGTTACGGACAAGGTATCGCTCCTGCTGACCCTGTATGACTGCTACTGCAAGCTGGTGAAGAATCCCGAGCCACTGGATGAATTCGTGTTCTGGGGTGACGTGATCATCTCTGATTTCGACGATGTGGACAAGTATCTGGTGGATCCGGAGAAACTGTTCAGGAATGTGGCCGATTTCAAGGGAATGGAGGATGATTTCTCCTACCTTACCGAGACACAGCGCAATGCCATCAATAATTTTCTCCGTCACTTCAAGACGGAAGGGGATATCAAGAAACGTTTCCTCAAGATCTGGGATATCCTTCTGCCGCTTTACAAGGATTTCAACAGGACATTGAGTGATAGGGGAGAAGCCTATGAGGGAATGGTGTACAGAAGCCTTGCCATGCCGCTGAAGGATGGTACGGAGTCTGTGACCGATATACTTAAAAAGTCGTTTCCGTCGATTACTTCATACGGATTCATCGGGCTCAACGTCCTCAATGAGTGCGAAAGCGTTGTGATGAGCAAGATGAGGAACGCGGGGATTGCCGAGTTCAGCTGGGACTACTCCGGAGATATGATCAGGGATCCGCACAACCGCTCATCCCTTTTTATGAGCAAAAACGTCGAGACCTTTCCTCAGGCGTTCAGGCTTGATCCCGATGGACTTGAAGAACCGTCATTCAACGTGGTCTCCGTCCCGTCCGCTGTAGGTCAGGTCAAAATGCTTCCGTCAATACTTGAAAACCTGAACAGGGAATACAACCGAACGGCATTCGTCCTCCCTGATGAATCACTGCTCGCTCCTCTTCTTAATACCATTCCTGAATATGTGACAGGCGTCAATGTGACGATGGGTTATCCGATGTCCGGAAGTTCCATCTTCGCTCTGGTCAATTCTGTCATGCAGCTTCAGATGACCGCAAGACAGAGACAGGACGGCGTTTATTTCCATCACGCCCACGTTCAGGACATTATTTCCAATACGGTTTTCCGCAAGGCGGCGTCCGAGGGAGATGATCCGGAGTCATACTCCAGGATTACAGCCCGGATTAAAGATGACGCCCTGTATTATATCCCGGAGAATAATCTTCAGGACAACTGGCTGTTCAGGATGGTTTTCCACCGCTCGGCCGTCGGAGACTGTGATTATCTTATCGACATAGTTACGTCTGTGGCTCCGCGCCTCGGTACGGACGATACAATGAAGTTCGAGGCGGAGTTCTGCAAGAAACTCTACTCCTGTCTTGCCCTTCTCAGACAGAAACATTTGGATATCCTTCCGGCTACGTTTGTCAGGCTCCTGAGGCAGCTGTGTGCAGCAACGACGGTGCCTTTTCACGGCGAGCCTCTGCGCGGCCTTCAGGTTATGGGCCCTTTGGAGACCCGTGCCCTTGACTTTGACAATATCGTCATCCTGAGCGCCAATGAGGGCGTTTTCCCACACAGGAGCGTCAGCTCTTCGTTCATTCCTCCTGAGCTCAGAAAGGGCTTCGGCCTGCCGACTTATGAGCTGCAGGATGCCGTGTGGGCATATTATTTCTACAGGATGATATGCCGCGCGAAGAATGTGTATATGCTGTACGATTCCAGGACAGGAGGCGTGGGCACAGGTGAGGAAAGCCGTTATATCAAGCAACTGGAGTATCATTTCAATAAGCCGCTTAAGCGTTTCTACGCCTCGTCCGAAACGGGCGCAGCAACGGCTGAGCCTGAAATCGTGAAAACCCCTGATCACGTGGAAAAGATCAGGAATGCCTTCCTGTCCGCCAGCTCGATAAAAAGCTACCTGGACTGCAAGGCAAGTTTCTTCTACAAGGTTGTTGAGGGACTAAGGCCATCTGACGAGGTTGTAAGCGATATGGATTCGAGCATGCTTGGAAACGTGTACCACAAGACGATGCAGGCCCTTTATCTTGGTCCTGCCGCCATGGACCCGGAGTTTGAGATGACGGATGAAAATATCGGGTCGGTTGACGCAATGAAAGCGGTGCCGCTTGTCTATATCAAGTCCTGGCTCGGAAAGGAACAGGCCGTCAAGGCGCGTATCCGCTCGCTGGTCAAGGCTGAACTCAGGACGAAGGAAGTGTCCGGGCGCAACCTGGTCATAGAGGGTGTTATCCTCAAATATGTTATGAAGACCCTGGAAAGGGATATGGAACTCCTTGAATCCAAGGGGCTTGACCATTTTGAAGTCCTCGGCCTGGAGAAGAAATGCTTTATGGACTACGAGGGGTTCAAGTTCATCGGCTTCATCGACAGGTTCGACAGCTTTTCTCCGGGTACAGTCCGAATCGTGGACTACAAGACCGGCAAGGTGGAGAAGAATGACGAGGTGATTCCGGAAGGTAAGGCTGCTGACATCGTGGACAGGCTTTTCGGCCCTGACAACAGACACCGCCCGAAGATTGCGTTCCAGATTTTCCTGTATGACCTGTTTGTCAGGAAGGAAGGATTCAACTCAATAATCAATGTAATCTATTCTCCTGCAAATCTTTTCAATAATCCGCCTTTGGAGAACGCTCTTGATGAGACTTTCTGTTCTCTGACGGAAGAGAGATTCAAGGACCTTCTGAAGGAACTTGCCGATGTGAACGTTCCTTTCACGAGGACGGAGGACAAGAGCACCTGTGAATTCTGTGATTTTAAAACAATCTGTGGCCGATGATCAATTTAATGAAAGCATCTGCCGGAACAGGTAAGACTTACAATCTGGCAAAGACATATCTCACCCTTCTTTTCCAGAAGGATGAATCAGGCAGGACTGACCCATACGCCTACCGCCATATCCTCGCCGTGACCTTTACCAACAAGGCTACGGACGAGATGAAGTGCCGTATACTGAAGGAACTGCACACCCTTGCCCTGGAACCTGCCTCGAGCGCTTATTATTCTTCCTTCGTTCCTGCCGTTTTCCCGGACGCGGAAGCCCTTCGCTCCAGCGCTTCGGTCGTGCTCAGCAATATACTGCATGACTACGGCGCCTTTGCCGTGAGTACCATCGACAGATTTTTTCAGCAGACGCTGAAGGCCTTCTCAAGGGAAATCGGCCAGATGGCATCCTATCAGATTGACCTGAACAGGGACCAGCTTATCAAGGAGAGTGTGGACAGAATGCTGGATTCCCTCTCGGAGGAGACTCCGGAACTTCTTGATTGGCTGAGTGAATGTGTCTCGGCCCAACTGGAGGAGGGCAGCCGGTACAATCTGGACAAAATCCTCCTCAATATGGGTAAGCGCCTGAAGTCGGAGCAGAGACGCGCCGTCATCGACAGATACGGAATCGACGAGAAGACAGCCGTTTCCCGACTTTCGCTTAAAAAAACTGCCGCGGCTCTCAGGAAAATTGTCGTGGATTTCAGAAAGGGCGTTGCTGATGATGCGCAGAGGGCGCTTTCAGTCTTCCGCGATAATGGGTTCGACCCGCATGTCACCTCGCGCTCCTGGCTCGACGCAATAAAGAAATATACCGACGGCAAATACTGCGATCAGCCATCGGCCACCTTCCTTGCCAACGCGTTCGATTATTCTAAATGGTTCACCAAGAAGGACCAGAACTCGATGCAGGGTATGGAGTCCGTGCTGCTTGAGCCTGTGAGCCGGTTCGCATCCCATTTCTCCGGAGACGGGTGGATGACTTACTGTACGGCGTTAAGACTCAGGAAAAACATTCATGCAATGGGCGTGGCCGCCGATTTCTTCAGCGAGTTCAATGCCCTCCTGAAAGAGAAGAACGAACTGTGCCTTGATGAGTCCAACCTTCTGCTCAAGGATATCATCGACGGCTCCGACGCTCCTTTTATCTATGAAAAGACGGGTGTCCGCTTCGACCACTTCCTCCTGGACGAGTTCCAGGATACCTCCCGCGTGCAGTGGGATAATTTCCGTCCTCTTCTTGAAGAAAGCGTTTCAAGACAGAATGACAACCTGATAGTGGGCGACGTTAAGCAGAGCATCTACAGGTTCAGAAATTCGGACTGGAAGCTGATGGCGTATGACGTCCCGGAGTCTTTCAGTGACCTGAATATGACCACTCTCGAAGTGAATTTCAGAAGCCGTCCGAATCTTGTCAGATTCAATCACGACTTCTTCTCCTGGCTTTCCGGAGGCCTTGGGCTTTCGGAACTGTATAAGGACGTTTCTTCCAAGGCAAACAAGGAAGGAGAGGGCTTTGTGAAGTTTATGCCTATTGGCCCTGACAGTGAGGAAGATGCTCAGGAGAATGCCGTGGTAGACGAAATCCGCAGATTGAAGGGAGAGGGCGCTGACTACGGCGACATTACGGTCCTGGTTAGGAAAAACAAGTTCGGAATCTCCCTGTCGGCCCGCCTGATAGAGGAAGGCATTCCTGTGATATCGGATGAATCGCTTACGGTCAAAAGTTCATCCATAGTAAGGCGTATCGTATCGCTCATGGAGCGTACAGTGCAGCCTGAGGACGCTTTCACAAAGTATATGGCCGAGCATCTCGGTGTGGTTGACGCCCCTCAGGATTCACTTTCACTGGTGGATTTTGCCGAGACTATTTCCAGGGATCTGATGAAGACCTATCCGGATGTGTTCAAAAAGGAATCGGCCTATCTGAGGGCCTTTATGGACAGGGTGGTGGAGTATGTCAAGAACAACGGCAACTCGCTCTCGGGCTTCCTCGAGATGTGGAAGGAAGACAATTCCTCCATCGCCAGCCCTTCCGGCTCCGATGCGGTGAGGGTGATGACGGTACACAAGTCGAAGGGCCTGGAGTTCCGCTACGTAATATTCCCGTATGCCGATGCTTTCTGTCTCTTTGACAGCAAGAATACCTCGATGTGGAGCCATATGTCGGGAGAGTCGCCGGTGCTGAAACAGCTGGACGACAATGTGTATGACGTGGCATACAGTGATAAACTGGAAGATACTTATTTCAAGGATGCCTATCACGAGGAGATCGAGCAGCAGAAGGTGGACAGCATAAATGCCTTCTATGTGGCCCTGACGAGGGCGTCTGAGGGTATGACCATTATTTCTGGCCTGCCGAAGAAGCCGTCCGGCAAGGATATGGGACAGCTGTTGAATACCTGGGTGGAACAGGAAGGCGCCAATGTCGGCTTCAAGGCTGAGGACGGCGCATATGTGCTTGGCCGACTGGACGCTGACGCTTTTGCAAAGAAAGACCAGGGGGATCCGGCCGCAACCATGGAGTCTGATTATCCGTCATTTGCTCTTGGAGACAGGCTCAAATGCGGTGCTCAGGTTGAGGATTTCTTTGACGGCGAGGGAAATACCGGCTATTCGGCTTCAGAACGTCTAAAGGGAATAATAATGCATGAGATTCTGGCATCGGTCATCCGCCCGTCCGATCTGGACGGGGCCGTGGATGCCAGGGTCAGGGACGGAATCCTGAAGGAAAGCGAGGCCGAGGAGGTCAGGACGCTTCTCAGCAGCAGGATCGAGTCAGTTATGGATAAAGGCTGGTTCCCGGAAGATGTCACTCTTGTGAGCAATGAGGAGTCCGTCGTCGGAACGGACGGTATTGTTTGCCGTCCGGACAGGGTGGTGTACGACGGCGCCGACGGCGTGACCATCATCGATTACAAGTTTGGAAAGGAGTTGCCGGCACATCGCGCCCAGGTGAAGGAATATGCCGATGTGTTCCGCGAGATGGGCTTTAAGAATGTCAAAACTGCCCTTTGGTATGTTATGACGGAAAATATTATCTTTGCATAATATGGATTATAATAAGGATATTAACACGGACACAATGGATAACGGTCTGGATTACAATACGGATAGGGTAAAGATGGTGCTTCCTGAATATGGTCGCAACATTATGAATA
Source organism: uncultured Bacteroidia bacterium (assembly GCA_902795785.1). Classification (GTDB taxonomy): domain Bacteria; phylum Bacteroidota; class Bacteroidia; order Bacteroidales; family UBA932; genus Cryptobacteroides. The sequence continues at coordinate 6,084 of CADBMK010000028.1, forward strand.
TGATTGCCATGCTTAAGGAGATTCCTGACAGGGCTAAGAGATCGGAGCAGGCCAGGGCTGTCATCAAGTCAATGGAAGTGCTGAACCCTCAGGTTCATAACCAGGAGAATTATGAGCAGAAACTCTGGGACCATCTCTTTATCATCGCAGGATATGATTTGGACATCGATGCCCCTTACCCTGTGCCGGAGCCTGGACAAAGGCAGACAAGGCCTCTGGTGATTCCTCTCAAGAAAAACAAGGTGAAGGCTAACCATTATGGACGTAACATCGAGAGTATCATAGACCTCGTGGCTTCCGAGCCGGAGGGAGAAGAGAAGACGGCAATGATCCGCTCTCTCGCCATCTATATGCGTCAGCAGTACCTTATCTGGAATAAGGACAGCGTGGCTGACGAGACCATCTTCAAAGACATTGAGAAGCTCTCTGACCACAGGATCAAGGTTCCGGAGGGAATTTTCCTTACAAGGATTTCAAGCGACGCCACTTTCTCACGCCCGGGCTTCAATATCAACCTCGGCGGAAACGGCGGCGGCAACAATAAGAATCGCGCAGGAAAGAAAAAGAATAACCGAAGGAGAAAGTAAATGTTCGGATTCTGGAAAAATATGGATGAAGACAGAAAGGCCAGGCTCATTTTTGGGACTGGTCTTGCTGTTGGTGTGTTCACTCTGTTCACCTTCCTTTCTACAGTTTCTTATCTGTTCACCTGGAAACAGGATATGAGCCTTCTGAACGATCCTGAGATGATGGACAAGGCTACCGAGGTGGCCAACTGGGGCGGAAAACTTGGCCTCAGATTTGCCCATTTTCTGGTGGCGGATCTCTTTGGACTTGGCAGTATTGCCCTCGTCCTGATCCTTGGCCTGGTGTCTCACAGGCTCATTACCAGAACCAGGACGTTCTCAACCCTTAAGACTTTCTTCGTAGTGATTACGGGTACCGTAATCTCTTCGTTTGCACTTGCATATTTTTCCGATCTTGCCGGCGGGGCCTTGTATAACGATCTTGGAAACGGCCTTGGAGGAGGATGTGGCAGCGCCTTTGTGGAGTGGGCTACCAATGTTATGGGTAGTCTGGTTACCCTTGGCGTCATATCTGTGCTTGCCATCCTCTGGCTGTTCTGCGTAAGTGACAGCTTCTCAGGCTGGGCGCTCAAGGGCGGCAAGAAAAAGGATAAGGTAGTTGAAGAAGAGGAAAC
>CADBMK010000029.1 GCA_902795785.1 uncultured Bacteroidia bacterium
ATATTTTTGCTAACTTAGTGTTTCCATATAATACATAACAACCCAAGTGGAAATGAAAAAACTCATCATCCTGTCGGCTCTTGCCGTACTTTCCGTTTCTGTATTTGCACAGAACAGAACCCCTAAAAATGTAAAGTACAATTACGTCGAAGCTTCTACGCTCACACTTGTGGGTAAGCTCTGTCCTGACACACCTACGCCATACCACAGAATTGACACTGTCAAGTACAAAGGTTTCACCAAGAGTGAGAACAAACAGGTACGTTGCGGCTCAGGTATAATGGTTGCGTTCAAGACCAACTCCAGCTCAATCTCTCTCATTACAGAATACGGATACCTCTACGAGGGCGTTACCACTAACAAGCTTGCCCACAGGGGATATGATCTTTATATCAGGCAGAACGGCAAGTGGAAATGGGCTGCTGCCAGATGTCCTGAATACCAGAAGGAAAGCAAGCCAATCACCATCATCAAGAATATGGACGGCACTGAGCACGAGTGCCTCCTCTATCTGCCTCTCTACAGCGAGGTCAAGGGACTTAAGATCGGCGTGGAGGAAGGAAAGACCCTTGAGGCCATGGAAAATCCTTACCGTCACCGCGTTGCCATCTTCGGCTCAAGCTTCACTCACGGCGTAAGCTGCGGCCGTCCAGGTATGACTTATCCTGCGCAGTTCTCCCGCAATACGGGTATCCAGCTCCTCAGCATTGCCTGCAGCGGTAACTGCAAGCTTCAGCCTTACTTTGCAGAGGTCCTCAAGGATGCCGATGCAGAGGCTTTCATCTTTGACAGCTTCTCAAATCCTAGCGTAGAGCAGATCAAGGAGCGTCTCTTCCCGTTCATCGAGAAGATTCAGTCAACCCATCCGGGAGTCCCTCTCATCTTCCAGCGCACCATCTACCGTGAAGGCCGCCGTTTCGATACCGTTGCCGATTATGACGAGCAGAGACGTATCAACGTTGCCGATTCTCTTATGAAGATTGCCTGCAAGAAGTATAAGGATGTGTATTATATTCATCCTAATGCAACTGAGAAGAACAACGAGGCTTCAATCGACGGTATCCATCCTTCAAACTATGGATATGAACTTTGGGAGAAGTCAATCGAGAAGAAGGTTATGAAGATTCTCCGTAAATACGGAATCAAATAATAGCAGTTTTAAATAACTTATGCGATTTGGCGGTCTGGTACAATGTACGGGCCGCCAAATGTGCAAAATAGCCTGCCATTAGACTGTCCACGGGGTTGAGGCCCGCCTTGCTGCAGATTCCCCAGACTCCGAAGAAAGATATGACCGCCAGGATGGTGGCGTCCCTCAGGGCCCTGGAACTGGTTGCGCCAATGTAGATGCCGTCCCAGGTGAAGGCCGGGCATCCGAGGACGGGGATTATGCACATCCACCAGATAAAAGGGCGGGCTGCTTCCACTACGGAGGCATCCTCCGTCATAAGTGAGAAAAGGGGAACGCCGGCAAAGGCGTAGAGGGCGACGAAGAAAAAGCCGATACCCATGCTCCAGGTAAAGGTCAGTCGCACGGCCCTGAAGAGGCTCTGACGGTCCTTCATTCCTATAAACCTGCCGGTCAGGGCTTCTCCGGCATAGGCAAATCCGTCGGTGAAATAAGAGAAAATCAGCATCATCTTCATCATTATGGAGCAGACTGCAAGGAGGACGTCTCCGCTTTTTGCCGAGATGACGGTGAAGCCGATGTAAATGCCCAGCATTCCAAAGCCCCTGATTATAAGGTCAATGTTCATCTTTGAGGCCCTGCTGAATTTCTTCATGTCCAGCGCCTCCCTAAGGTCCGCCGCGCTGATGCCGGAAAACACCACCTTCCTGTATTTCAGCCCTATTATTGCTGCGGAGAACGCCAGGCCGGTGTACTGGGCGATTACAGAGCCAAGGGGTATGCCCGTAAACCCGATTTTCCTTGCCAGGAGGATGCTTGCACCCACATTTACTCCGTTGACGACAAGGTCTGTGGCCATGGAACTGAAACTGTCCTGCATCCCTATGAACCAACCTTTGACCGAGAAGAGGCAGAGTGAGGCCGGGGCGGCCCAGATTCTGATGAAGAAGTACTTCAGTGCCATCTCCTTGACGGCTTCCGATGAGCCTGCAAGGTTGAGGGCCAGTTTTGCGAAAGGCCATTGGATGGCAAGGAGCCCGGCTCCGGATATTATGGCCAGAATGAAATAGTGGAGAAGAATCCTGCGGCAGTCCGCCCAGTCCTGTCTTCCGAATGCCTGGGATGTGAATCCGCCTGTGCCTTCCCTCAGGAACAGGAAGTTCCAGTAGAGGAGGTCGAAGAGCATCGTACCTATGGCCACACCTCCTATAAGCATGGCGGCGTCGGCCTCAAGATGTCCGGCAATTGCAAGGTCTGCTATGCCTACAAGTGAGACGGTGATATTTGCCAGGATGCTCGGCAGGGCGAGTCTCAGGATTTCTCTGTTCATCGGAATTTTTTGTCCTCTTCCAGCATTCCAAGATAGGAATTGTATCTCTCGGCACTGATTTCTCCTGCATCGACTGCGGCTTTGACTGCGCAGCCGGGCTCGTGCGTATGGGTGCACGGCGCAAACCTGCACTGGTCAGTTACGCGGAGCATCTCCGGGAAGTAGAGGGCGATTTCCTCCTTTTTGAGTTCCGTAAGGCCGAAGCCGCGGATACCAGGCGAGTCTATGATGAAGCCTCCGTTGCAGAGGGGGTACATCTCGTAGAAAGTGGTGGTGTGCTTGCCCTGGAGGTGGGCTGTGGAAATCTTGCCTATCTTCGGGTCCAGATTCGGATCCAGGGCCTTGATGATGGAAGACTTGCCAACTCCGCTCTCTCCAGAGAAGAGGCAGATCTTGCCGGCGGTGTCCTCCCTGAGGGCGTCGATGCCTTCCGAGGTCTTGGCGGAAACTTCCATCACGCGGTATCCCGCGCCTTCATAGATTTCCTTGAAGCGGGCAATCTGCTCCGTTGCCACGTCCCTGTAGAGGTCCATCTTGTTGAGGATGATGGTGGCCGGGACTCCGTACACCTCGCAGGTTACGAGGATGCGGTCAAGGAAGGGGAGTTTGATTTCCGGGAAGTAGAGGGTGGCGATGATGTACGCCATGTCCACGTTGGCCGCGATGACGTGTGTCTGTCTGGAAAGGTTGGTGGACTTGCGTCTTACGTAGTTCTTCCTGTCCAGGACTTCACTGATGACGGCCGGGTTTTCAAGGGACGGGACGGTGCCTTCCTCATAGGAGTACCTTACCCTGTCGCCTACGGCTATAGGGTTGGTGGAATCGCCTCCCTTGAGACGGATTTTTCCTCTCAGCACGGCAGGAAACAGATTCCACGCAGGGAGTGCGGTCAGCATGTAGTGACTGCCCGTATTCTTTACCACCGTAGCTTCTGAAGTTATCGTTGCCATTGCTTTTGAGTTAATCCTGACAAATATACGGCTTTTTATGATTAACTTTGCCGAGTTTCAAAACGGAAAAAGCTTACGGTTATGATTACTGAAGAAAAGATAGAATCCTCTCTGAAGTCTCTTTTCGAGACCCTTGAATTCACCAAGGAGCCTGCAGGCCTTTACGACCCGCTCAGGTATATGATTTCCATCTCCGGAAAGAGGCTGCGTCCGCGCCTCTGCCTTACGGCGTATGGCCTTTTCAAGGATGAGTTCAATGAGGAGATTCTTCAGCCGGCGGCTGCACTGGAGGTATTCCATAATTTCACCCTCATTCACGACGATATTATGGACAAGTCTCCGCTGAGGCGCGGCGTGCCTACCGTCTGGGTAAAGTGGAAGGAGGATACCGCCATCCTTTCGGGCGACGTGATGCTCATTGACGCCTACCAGAGGGTTGCCAAGGCCCCTGCGGACAGGCTCCCGGCAGTGCTTAAGCTTTTCTCCGACACGGCGGCCCAGGTCTGCGACGGACAGCAGTATGACATGGATTTTGAGAACCGTCCTTTTGTAGGGATGAATGAGTATATGGAGATGATCGGCCTGAAGACGGGAGTCCTGATTGCCTGCGCCGCAAAGATGGGCGCTGTCATCGCCGGCGCTTCCGAGGAGGACTGCCGTAATCTTTATGACTACGCCTATACCCTCGGCCTTGCTTTCCAGATTGCCGACGACTACCTCGACGCCTACGGCGACGTGAAGGTGTTCGGTAAACCTATCGGCGGAGACATCGTCAACAACAAGAAGTGCTGGCTCACCACCCGTGCCATCGAGAAGGCCGACGAGGCCCTGCGCGCGGAGATTATCGACGCCCTCGATATGCCAGTTGGAACCGATGCCGAAAAGGCCGCCAAGGTGTCACGCTTCATGGGCTTCTATGATGCGCTTGGAATACGTGAAGACGCCCTCGGGGCCATCCGGGACCTCAATGAGAAGGCCATCGGCTTTGCTTCACGCGTGAGTGTTTCCGCTGAAGGCCATGCCCAGCTCGTCAATTTTGCGAACCGTCTTATTGGAAGAACAAAATAATGAACAAGAATGAACTTGAAATAATGGCTCCGGCCGGCAACTTCGAGTGCCTGCACGCAGCCATCCAGGGAGGTGCCAATTCCGTTTATTTCGGAGTGGGCAACCTTAACATGAGGTCACATTCGGCCAACAATTTCCAGCCGGAAGATCTCAAGGAGGTTGTGCGCATCTGCCGTGAGGCGGGTGTCAAGACATATCTCACCCTTAACATCATCCTCTACGGAGAGGATATCCAGGCTGCGCACGAGGCCCTCGACGCAGCCAAGGAGGCGGGGGTGAGCGCCGTCATTGCTTCTGATATGGCGGCCATCATGTACTGCCGCCAGATTGGAATGGAGGTGCATATCTCCACCCAGCTCAGCATTTCCAATGCGGAGGCCCTGCGTTTTTACGCCCAGTTTGCCGATGTGGTGGTGCTTGCCCGCGAGCTTAATCTCAGGCAGGTGCGCGAGGTTTATGATACAATAGTGAAAGACCATATTACCGGACCTTCAGGAAATCTGGTGAGGATTGAGATGTTTGCCCACGGAGCCTTCTGTATGGCAATCTCCGGAAAGTGTTACCTGAGCCTGCACGCCTACGGAGCCTCAGCCAACCGCGGAGCCTGCTACCAGATTTGCCGCAGGGGCTACGAGGTTACTGATCTGGAGACCGGTAACCAGCTTCATATCGACAATAAATACATTATGTCCCCTAAGGACCTCTGTACCATTGAGTTTATGGACAAGTTCATAGAGTCCGGAGTCAAGGTCTTCAAGATTGAGGGCCGCGCCCGCTCTGCGGAGTATGTGAAGAAGGTGGTTTCCTGCTACCGCAAGGCTGCGGACGCAGTCTGTGACGGCACTTATACTCCTGAACTGACAGCAGCGCTTAAGTCTGAACTCTCACAGGTATTCAACAGGGGATTCTGGGACGGATACTATCAGGGAGCCAAACTTGGCGAGTGGAGTGACGTTTACGGAAGCCAGGCCACCCGCACCAAGGTTTACTGTGGAAAGGTTACCAACTGGTTCGATAAGATCGGGGTTGCCGAGATTTCAGTTGAGTCGGCCCCTCTTCACGTGGGTGACACGGTAATGGCCATCGGCCCTACTACCGGAGTGCACGAGTTCACGGTTGATGATATGAGGGTTGACCTGAAGCC
>CADBMK010000030.1 GCA_902795785.1 uncultured Bacteroidia bacterium
AACTCCAGTCCGAGGGTGAACATAAGGAAGATGATTCCTATCTCCGACCACTGCTTTACGGATTCTATGCTGTAGATTCCCGGGAAAAACGAGATGTGGGGTCCAATAAGGAAACCCGCGATGATGTATCCCAGGACAAGGGGCTGTTTAAGAGCCCTGAATATAATCGTAAAGAGTCCCGCCGAGACAAGAATCACGGCGAGATCTCTGACCAGGTTCATTTCGTTCTGCATTCAGAAGAAGTTTACTGTTTTTCTTCAAAGTTTACCGGCAGCATGGCAACCGTAACCATATTGCCGCTCTTAAGCACGACGTCGTTGAGGAACGCCTTCACGTCATCGGAAGACAGGTTCTCCAGATACTCAAGATAGTTGGTGCGTTCATCCTTGCCCCAGACTACCAGGTTCATGATAAGGTTCTGCCAATATGAGTTCTGCCTCTGGGAATCGGCGTACACCTTTGTACGGTATTTCTTGATCTGGGAGAGTTCGTCATCCGTAATTCCGTTAGCGGAGATTTCGTCAATTCCTTCCTTGATAAGGACAATGACTGAGTCGCACATGGACGGAGTGAAAGGAACCTCGGTTTCAACGCTGAAGGTTTCATCAACGTTGAAATCTTCCATGCATGAAGTGCTTACGTTGTATGCCATGCCCCTGTCCTCACGGATGGTCTTGAGGTAGCGGTCGCTCAGGACTTTACCCAATGCCCTTGCCGAGATTGATTCCTTAAGGCTGTATGGAGTGGAACCCCAAATCACCTGGATGAGACATGCCTGAGGAGTTTCCATATCACGGCTGAACTTTTTAGCCCTTGTTCCCGGAACCGGAAGAATATTCCTGTGCACATATGTCTCCCTCTTCTTCATCTTAGGAAGCGGCGCAATGTACTGACTTACAAAAGTCTTGAGTGAATCCTCGTCAAAATTACCGGTGAAGAAGAAATCGAAATCGCCGGCAGAAGCGAACCTTTCGCTGTAAAGCCTCTTGATAACGGAATAGTCGGCCTTTTCAAGATCCTTAAGATGAAGGTCCTGCTTACGTGGATTATTTCCGTAGAGCGTAGTGGTGATGGTATCGGAGAAGGCGGTAAACGGATCTTTCTCCGCATTTAAAAGATAGGACTGGACTGAATTATAGACATTCTCATAAGCCTGAGGATCATCAGCCGGCTTTGTGAACGCCAGATAAACAAGTTCGAACAGTGTACGGAGATCCTTCGGTGTGGCGTTTCCGGAAAGGCCTTCCGTACCTATATTGAGGCTGTACGTAAGGGATACCTGTTTTCCGGCGAGGGCCTTCTGAAGCTCAAGTGAGTTGAACTCACCCACGCCCGAAGCATCAAGGACGGACGGGAGAAGGGTCGCATTCACAAGGTCTTTGTCTTCAATAAGTGACAGACCGCCTTTGCTGCGTGCGCCGAAGAGGACTTCGGAATTATTGAAATCAGTCTTCTTGTAATAAACGTTGGCGCCATTTGCAAGAGAGAGCCTTGTATACCCGAAAGAAGTCTCGTCGGCTTTTTTGATCTTGCCGGCCTTAGGAAGCACCGGCACAAGAGGTTCATCCTTAACATTGTCCACATATGGCTCAAGGTCAGCTGCGTGTGCGGCCTCAACCGCCGAGCGGATTTCATCCTTTGACGGAACGGCAAGGCCCTCCTTTTCAGGATAGAACTCAAGAAATACAAAGTCCTTGGTTATGCTCTTGGTAAGGTCGGCGAACGCCGCATTGAAAGCTTCCACAGGAATCTGACCAGCCAGCATATCGTAAATCTGTTTCTCAGTCTCTATTCCAGGGATGGCTGTTGCATCAAGGAAGCTGCGCACATATTTTTTGACGAAATAAGAAGAATTCTGCTTGTCACGGTTGTCGTAAAGTTTCTCTTCACTGCTTCTGAAATCCTCCTTCATACGGAAGATTTCGCCGGCCGTGAAGCCGAATCTTCTGGCGCGTTCAACCTCCTTCATTACGGCCTGGGCGGCATCCTTGTCCCTGCCCTCCTTGGACACAACGACAATCTCCAGGGCGTCCATCGTCTTGGAGATCATATAAGTCCCATAGCTGGACTTTGCGTAAACGAAAGGACAGTCAGACGTATGAGAAAGCTCGTCCAGACGGGCATTCAGAGCCGAAGTCACAATTGATGCAACATAATTATTGGCGAAGTATGCAATCGTATTACGGCTCTCCCTTGGAAGAGACTCAGTCTTCATCATTATGAGGGCGAGCGGGTTATTCTGCTCCTTATCCTTCTCAATCACATAGATAGGTTCCTCGTTGGAAGGAACAGGGAAATACTCGAAAGGAACAGGATTCTCAGGCATCTTCATAGGGCCGAGAACCTTCTTTATCTTCTCTTCCATCCTGTCCACGTCAATATCGCCGACGATAACAACGCCCTGAAGGTCCGGGCGGTACCATGTACGGTAATATGCACGGAGAACTTCCGGTTCGAAATTATCCACTATTGACATAAGTCCGATAGGCATACGCTGACCGTACTTTGAACCAGGATAAAGATCCGGAAGACAGCGGTCTAGCATTCTCATTGTAGGACTCGAACGCATTCTCCACTCCTCGTGTATGACGCCCCTCTCCTTGTCTATTTCTTCAGCGGAAAGGAGAAGCCCGTCGGCCCAGTCGTGGATAATAAGAAGGCAGGAATCGATGTTGGACTCCGAAACTGGGACGCCATCGATATTATAAACAGTCTCGTCGGTTGAAGTATAGGCGTTCAGATTGTATCCGAACCTCACGCCGATACTCTCGCAGTACTTAATCAGGGCGCCGTCACCGGGGAAATTCTCACTTCCATTGAAGCACATGTGCTCAAGGAAATGGGCGAGACCTCTCTGATCATCGTTTTCATTTACTGAACCGACCTTCTGCGCTATGTAGAAATACGCGCGGTCCTTCGGTTCTTCATTATGCCTGATGTAGTAAGTCAGGCCGTTGTCAAGTTTTCCATAGCGCACCTGGGGATCTACCGGCAGAAGCGCATTCGTCTGGGCTGATGCCTGGCTGCAAATCAGCAGGGCTGCCAGCGATGAGAGAAATAGGGTTTTTCTCATAATTACATTAGTTTTCTATAGTGAACGCGTGTTGGCTCGGTCTTTCCGAGGCGGCGGAGTTTGTCCTCCTCGTAATCCGAGTAACCTCCCTCGAAGAAATGTACGTTGGAATCGCCTTCGAATGCAAGGATATGGGTGCAGATTCTGTCCAGGAACCATCTGTCATGGCTGATGACGACTGCACATCCCGCAAAGTTCTCGAGGCCCTCCTCTATGGCACGCATAGTATTGACGTCGATATCGTTGGTAGGCTCGTCCAGAAGAAGGACGTTACCCTCCTCGCGAAGGGCAAGAGCAAGCTGGAGACGGTTTCTCTCACCTCCGGAAAGGACGGCGCACTTTTTCTCCTGATCGGCACCCGAGAAGTTGAACCTTGAAAGGTATGCCCTGGAGTTGACCATACGTCCACCCATCTTGAACTGCTCGTTGCCGCCGCTCACCACCTCATAGACACTCTTTTCAGGGTCGATTGAAGTGTGCTGCTGGTCAACATAGGCCAGTTTAACCGTTTCTCCCACCTCGAATGTACCTCCGTCAGGCTTGTCAAGTCCCATAATAAGACGGAAAAGCGTGGTCTTACCGGCTCCGTTAGGGCCAATCACGCCCACGATACCGTTACGTGGAAGGGTGAAGTTGAGGTCGTCATAGAGGAGTTTGTCTCCGAAAGCCTTCTTCACGTGCTCAGCAACGATGACCTTGTCTCCGAGCCTAGGACCGTTAGGGATGAAGATCTCGAGTTTCTCCTCCTTCTCCTTCACATCCTCGTTAAGCATCTTGTCATAGGCGTTGAGACGGGCCTTACCCTTGGCCTGGCGGGCCTTAGGAGCCATCTTGATCCATTCAAGCTCTCTGTCCAGGGTCTTGCGGCGCTTTGAAGCCACCTTCTCCTCCTGAGCCAGCCTTGCAGACTTCTGCTCAAGCCAGCTTGAATAATTTCCCTTCCAAGGAATTCCCTCTCCCCTGTCAAGTTCGAGGATCCATCCTGCCACATTGTCGAGGAAGTATCTGTCGTGGGTAACCGCGATTACGGTACCCTTATACTGCTGGAGATGCTGCTCGAGCCAGTCGATTGACTCGGCGTCAAGATGGTTGGTAGGCTCGTCAAGAAGCAGCACGTCAGGCTCCTGAAGAAGCAGACGGCAAAGAGCAACCCTGCGGCGCTCACCTCCCGAGAGATGTTCAGCCTTCTGGTCAGCAGGAGGACAGCGGAGAGCGTCCATAGCCTGTTCAAGGCGGTTGTCAAGGTTCCAGAGATCCTTGGAGTCAATCTGGTCCTGAAGCTCGGCCTGACGGTCCATCAGTTTCTGCATCTTGTCCGGATCCTCATAATACTCAGGAAGGCCAAACTTGTTGTTGATGTCCTCGTACTCCTTAAGGAGGTCTATCATAGGCTGAACGCCTTCTGAAACAATCTCCCTCACCGTCTTGGTATCGTCAAGGTATGGATCCTGCTCAAGGTATCCTACCGAATAACCCGGTGCGAAAACAACCTCGCCCTGATACTGAGTATCAATACCGGCGATTATCTTCATAAGCGTAGACTTACCCGCACCGTTAAGACCGATGATACCTATCTTCGCTCCATAGAAAAATGACAGGTATATGTTTTTGAGCACCTGCTTGCCATTTTGCTGAATCGTCTTGTTCAGCCCGACCATCGAGAAGATGATCTGTCTTTCCTCTCCGTTTGCCATTATTATTTAGAAAGTTATGTTTAATTGTCCAACTTCAAGGCCCCAATTCCAGTCCTGAACCACAGGAACCTCCTTACCGGTCTTGTCTTTAACGATTCTCGGGCTGTCTATCCTGGTATGGCTGTGGCCTCCCACAACCAGATCCACGCCTGAGATTTTGCGGACAAGGGCGCAGTCTTCATAAAATCCCAGGTGGGACAGCACGATTATATAGTCACATTTTCCATTGAGTTCGGCCACATACCTGTCAACCGTTTCAACGGGGTCGATGTATTTGAACTGCTCAGCCACGTCATGAGCCACCACTGACGAGATGTCGGTAAGAAGGCCGATAATGCCGATTTTCTTTCCGGCACGTCTGATGATGGTATATGGCTTAACCCTCTTTCCAAGGGCGCAGCGTGAAAAATCATAGTTGGCGCATACGACATCCATCCTGAGATTGCCTACACGTCTTGCAAGTTCGTCCACTCCGTTGTCGAATTCGTGGTTTCCGAGGGCGACGCAGTCAAACTTCATCGCATTCATGATATCCACCTCAAGATCTCCCTTCAGGAGTGTGAAGTAGGACGTACCCTGATTGAAATCCCCGGCGTGAAGAAGGAGAACATTTCCCTTTCCGTCAGCCTTCCTGACGCTGTCCACGAAGGCGGCCATTTCAATGACGCCACCCTTTCCGGCATAAAGCCCGGTACGTTCAGGCTCGATGTGGCTGTGCGTATCGTTGACGTGAAGAACCGTAAGGTTCTGGGCAGACACCGCTCCGAAACTCAGCACAAGGGCTGATACGATTGTCAAAATCCTGCGTATCATAAGATTGTAACCCTGTTATCAATTTTGTAACTGATTGTCTTTCCCTGGGCGGCCAGGTTCCTGACATAAGGAAGCATGACATCAATGACATACATATCGGTGATGTCAACACTGACTGCATCCTTGCCGAGGGTCAGGTTGTCTCCGCCCTCAAGAAGGAAGTCGCTGGTCACGAGGTTGTAAGTCCTGCCGTCATCAAGAGGCTCTCCGCCGACAAGGGCGCTCACGAGTATTTTGTCCTTTACGGTAATCCTGATTCCGCCAATCACCTCAATCTTCCTGGCCGCCATTTCCTCAAGGATTTCACGAAGCCTCGCGCCCTTGAGAGTAACGATGGTCACCCTGTTCTTGAACGGGAACATGGACATTATGTCGTCGGCAAGGACGGTTCCTTCCGGCATGTCAACGCGGATTCCTCCGTGGTTTACAATTCCGGCATCTATCTTCTTGCCCGTAAGCCTTGAGGTCTCGCTCATAAGCACGTCTATGTACCAGTCTGAAAGTTCACATTCAGGAGCGGTGCGGATCATGGCGCAATCGCTTTTTGCAATTGCCTCCTTAACATCCTTCATTGCGGGCTGGGCGGCAAGGACTGCCTTGGCCACATTCCTGACCGAGCCTTTAAAGACCTTTCCGTCCGGTGCCGTATAGCGGCATCCCTTGACTGAACCCATCGACTCCTTCACATTCTCAGAGTTGGAGGCGACGACCCCGGTACGTGACGCATCCATACCCACCTTCTTCCATCTGACGCTCTGGCCAAAGGAAGAGGCGGCGGCAAGCGCCAGCGCAAGGGTAAAAACTACAAACCTTTTCATATCGATTAGTTCTGCTTAAACCAGTTCAACAAATCCTTGAAAGTACCCTTCTTGCCAAAGAAAAGGATACCAACACGATAGATTTTTGCGGAAACCCAGGCGCAGACGAAGAAGGTTGCGACAAGGACGCCGATTGACACCGCCAACTCCCAGCCGGGAACTCCGTAAGGGATACGGGCCAGCATGACTATCGGTGAGGTAAACGGAATCATTGATCCCCAGAACACCACAGGGCTGTCAGGAGCCTTGAAGGCGTAGAATGAGATAAAGAATCCAATAAGAAGCGGCACGGTAAGAGGCAGCTGGAGCTGCTGTGTGTCAGACTCGCTTTCCGCAGCGGAGCCGATGGCCGCAAAGAGTGACGCATATAACAGATAGCCGAAGATGAAATATACCAGGAAGCCTGCTGCGAGAGTACCCAGAGGCATATCCATCAGTGTGGAAATGACGGCTGACATTCCGGAAGGAGCGGGCACGGCCTGGGCCTCCATTCCCGGCATCGTGGAAGTGGCAGCGGCTGAACTCAGGACCTCAGGTCCCAGGAACGATACTGCCGCTCCGATGAACACTCCCGTAAGGACAATCCAGAGGAAGAACTGCGTCAGGGCCACACAGGCGATTCCGACAATCTTGCCGAACATCAGTTCCGTAGCCTTAACCGAAGAGGCCAGGACCTCAACCACGCGTGAAGTCTTTTCCTCGATGACGCTGGAAACCACCATTCCGCTGAACATTGTGATAAACATATATATGGCCATTCCCAGAATCATCGAAACAGCCATATAGACCGTTGATTCTGAAAGGGTTTCCCTTCCGTCCTCGCTAATCTTGTACGATGTGAGGTCAATGTTGGAACGGATGTCCGCCATTATCTGGGCAAGGCCCTCGATCTCATATGTCCCTATCCTGTAAGCCTCAACGGCGTCATCTATCTTGTTCTTGATATCGTGGGTAGTCTCCACGCCAACCGGTTTCTGGGAATAAAGGCTGGCAGAGACGCTCTTAGTGACGGAATCGATATTCGAAACCTGGAGAACGGCGCCGAAGCCCATCTCGGACATGTCGGACTTCAGGCTGTCAACCGGCCAGCCGGTCATATCCACAAACTCCACCTCTTCACTGCTCGTAAGGTAAGAAAGGGCGATTCCAGAGTTGTCCACAACGGCCACCTTCTTTGCCTCCTCCTTCGTCATCCTGAGAATCAGGGAAGGAAGGATACAAACCGCAGCCATGAAAAGAGGAGCCACAAACGTGATGATAAGGAAGGACTTCTTCCTTACCCTTGTCAGATACTCCCTTGAAATGATAAGATTGATTATCTTGAGTTTCATAGTCTACTTTCCTGTTACGAGTTTGATAAAGATATCGTTCATACGTGGCATAAGGGTTCTGAACGAATTGATTTCCACGCCCTTGTCCAGATAATCCCTGAGAACGTCGGAGTTGGTCCTGCCTTCACCCACCTCAACAACGTCGCTGTGGATGCTCATTCCGTCAGACCATTCCACCTCGACGTTATTCCTGCCGTATTCACGGCGGATGTCGTCAGTGCCGCCCGTCACGATGAGCTTTGAAAGGTTGATCAGGGCGATGTTGTCACACAGTTCCTCCACGCTTTCCATATTGTGTGTTGAAAGAATGATAGTAGCACCCTCCTCCTTCAGGCGAAGGATTTCCTTGCGGACGATATCCGCGTTTACCGGGTCAAAGCCCGAGAAAGGTTCATCGAGGATGAGAAGCTGAGGCCTGTGGACCACTGTGGTGATGAACTGAATCTTCTGGGCCATACCCTTTGACAGTTCCTCCACCTTCTTGTGCCACCACGAACGGATTCCGAAGCGGTCGAACCACTCCTTGAGGGCAGCCTCCGCATCCTTGCGGGACATTCCCTTGAGCCTGGCAAGGAACACGCACTGCTCGCCCACTTCCATCTTCCTGTAAAGTCCCCTCTCCTCAGGCATATAGCCGATTCTGGCCACGTCCTCGTCGGTGATGGGTTTGCCGTTGAACAGGATCGTGCCCTCGGTAGGGATTGTAATGCGATTGATAATTCTGATAAGCGTCGTCTTTCCCGAACCGTTTGGTCCGAGAAGTCCGAAGATCTTTCCTTCCGGAATCTCGAGGGAGACATTGTCAAGTGCCACCTT
>CADBMK010000031.1 GCA_902795785.1 uncultured Bacteroidia bacterium
CAATTTTAATAAAAAGCCCGTCCGTGACCGTGCGTTTTCAAGGGGACAGAGTCTTTACCTCCGTGAGGAGGATGGAAGTTCAAAGGTGATAGCCCTGAGTGAGAATTCCCAGATTACCTACGGCCAGACGGTCAGCAGAAATGAGTTCGGTATAAAGGGCGGTATTTTCTGGTCTCCTTCTGGAAAACTCCTGGCTTTCTACAGGAAGGATGAATCCAAGGTGACCACTTTCCCTCTACTCGATATAGGTTCCAGGACAGGAAGCCTTGTGGAAATCAAGTATCCCATGGCTGGTATGGAGTCCGAGAGAATCAGCCTCGGAATCTATGACGTGGCTTCCGGAAAGACAGTTTACGTTAAGGTCTCAGATTTCGGAGAGGACAGGTACCTGACCAACGTCTCTTGGAGTCCTGACGACAAGTATGTCTTCATCCAGGTGCTTGACAGGAGCCAAAACCATATGCGTCTGAATATGTACCGTTCTGATAACGGGGAGTATGTGAGGACGGTCCTTACCGAGGATAACGAGAAATATGTGGAGCCACTGGATCCAGTCTTTTTCCTGAAAGGCTCGTACAGTTTCATCTACAGGACAAACAACAGGGACGGCTATCGCAATCTCTACCTCTGCGATACCCTTGGCCACGTCAACCGCCTTACAAAGGTGGACGCCGACGTGGCCTATGTGGGCAATGACGGAAGATATGTCTATTATACCAGCGCGGAGATTTCTCCGGTGGAGAACCATCTTTTCCGTATCGACACAAAAAGGGGAAAGGCAGTAAGGCTCACTCCGGAGAAGGGCTGGCACAGTGTCAGGATGTCTCCTGACTGTACTACATTCCTTGATACCTACTCTTCGTTCAGCGAGCCGAGGGTGACCCTAAAGAGAAAGGCGGACGGACGCTTCATCGAGACGCTTATGAAGGCGGAGGATCCTCTTAAAGACTATGCCAGAGTTGAGGTTACAATGGGCACGGTCAAGTCTGCGGACGGAAAGTACGACAACTGGTACAGGATGTATAAGCCTCTTGGCTTCGACCCTCAGAAGAAATATCCTGTCATCGTTTATGTTTACGGCGGACCTCATTCCCAGCTGGTTACAGACACCTGGCTCGGCGGAGTGCGTATGTGGGAATACCTTATGGCTCAGCGAGGATATATCGTCTATGTCCAGGATAACCGCGGAACACAGAACCGCGGACTTGAATATGAGCAGGCTATCCACCGTCAGTGCGGACGCGCCGAGATGGCCGACCAGATGGAGGGCGTTAAGATGCTGAAGAGTCTTCCGTATGTGGACTCTTCCAGAATCGGCGTCCACGGATGGAGTTATGGCGGATTTATGACCATCTCCCTTTTGACCAACTATCCTGAAACATTCAAGGTGGCAGTTGCCGGTGGCCCGGTAATTGATTGGAAATGGTACGAGGTTATGTACGGAGAACGCTATATGGATTCTCCTCAGGATAATCCTGAAGGATATGCTCAGACTTCCCTTATTCCGATGGCTTCCAAGGTGAAGGGAAAACTCCTTATCTGTCAGGGAGCGGTTGACAAGACCGTAGTCTGGGAGCACAGCCTGAGTTTTGTCCAGGAATGTATCAAGGACGGCGTCCAGGTGGATTATTTCCCATATCCATGCGCCGAACATAATGTACTGGGTAAGCACCGCGTCCACCTTATGGACAAGGTTACCGACTATTTTGATAATTTCTTAAAATAACGCATAATGAAAACTAAAGTTTTAACCCTGATGACAGCCCTTGCACTCGTTTGCACGGCTTCTTTCGGAAACGGTAAAACCACTGAAGAACCTGCCGCCGATTCACGTTTCACCTTTGTCGGCAGAGTGGAAAAGACTGACGGAAATGTCTCATTTGACTGGACCGGAGTTTACGCACGCATCAAATTCGAGGGCAGCAGCCTTTCAATGACAGTGTCCGATACTAAGAAGAATTATTATAACGTATGGATTGACAAGACTACGGACCAGCCTGCCGACAAGGTGGTTTCCACCTTCGGAAAGGATTCCCTTGTGGTTCTCGTTTCTCCTGAAGACCTGAAGGCCATTTACGGAAAGAAACTTCCAAAGACTCCTCACAACGTGATTATCACAAAGAGGACAGAGGGAGAGCAGGGAACTACCACCGTGAAGTCTTTCACGACGGACGGCGCCTTCCTCCAGGCTGAACCTATGAAGGAGAGGATGATTGAATTTATAGGTGATTCATACACCTGCGGTTACGGAACAGAGGGTGCCAGCGCAAGGGAGAGATTCCGTCCTGAGACGGAGAATCAGAACCTTGCTTATGAGGCCATCGTCTGCCGTTACTTCAATGCTGACTATTTCGTGGTTGCTCATTCGGGAATGGGTATCGCCCGCAACTATAACGACAATGTGAAGGGCTGGTATATGCCGGAGCGCTATATGCAGACTTACGATATGGTACGTGAGAGCAAGTGGGATTTTGCAAAGTCGGATTTCAAGCCTGCGATGACTGTAATCCTTCTGGGTGCCAATGATTTCTCAACCGGACGTCAGCCTAAGTTCGACGTATGGAAGGACCAGTATGTTACCCTCATCAAGGAGATTAAGGAGGCTTACGGAAAGGACCATCCAATCCTCTGCTGCTCACCTAAGGGCGCACCTGACGTTTTTGACTATATCAAGTCGATGGTTGAGGTCTGCGGCTATACCAATGTCCACTATATGGGATATTTCCAGAAGGTTTTTGCAGAGAACGAATTCGGCTCCGATTTCCATCCAAATTATGAGGGTCATAAGAAATACGCCCATAGCGTAATCCCTTATATATCTACAATTACCGGCTGGCCGATGAGGGGCGATATCAAATAGGTATAAATTTATATTCAATACGTTGAATGAACGGGGCTTTCTGTTTGAAAGTCCCGTTTTTTGGACTGAGTTTTGTAAAATAATTGGTATATTTCGGGCTGGTTAGAACCGTTTTGTCAGAAACTAATAATTAATAATGCATGAATAAACTGCAGGAACTTACAGACAAGCTCTATAACGAAGGGCTTGCCAAGGGCAGGGAAGAAGCTGAAACCCTCCTTGCCAACGCTCGTAAAGAAGCGTCTGACACAGTTGCAGCAGCGAAAAAGGAGGCTGAGGCAATTCTTGCCAAAGCCAGAAAGGATGCTGATGACCTTAAGGCCAAGGCCGAGAGCGACGTCAGGACAGCATCTTCTCAATCACTTCAGGCAACCAAAAAGGACATTGAGAATCTTTTCGTTGGAAAGCTTACGGATAATTCCGTAAAGTCTGCTCTTTCATCAGAAGAATTTGTTAAAGAGTTAATAAAGGTTGTGGCTGAAAAGTTCAGCACCCAGGAGACATCTTCAATCGAGGTTATCCTTCCTGAGAACCTCAAGTCTGCTTTGCAGCCATTCGTCGAGACGGAACTTACTAAAACTCTCAACAAGGGAGTTGAAGCAAAATTCTCAAAGAAGATTGCCGGTGGCTTCTGCATCGGACCAAAGGATGGCGGCTGGTTTATCAGCCTTACTGATGAGACTTTCAGGGATTTGATCGGAGAGTATCTCAGACCAGTCACAAAGAAGCTTCTCTTCGGAGAATAAAGGCCATGAACAACTACGAATACATAGTTGCAGGCCTTCCTGATATTACTCCTGACTGGAGATTTCCGGATGGCGTGACGCCGGAGACTATCCTTGCGGACATACGTGAACAGTTGTCTGCCAAGGACAGCGCTCTTGTGGACCGTCTACTGGAAGGATTTGACGATGAGAAGCTGGGCGCGGATTTTTACGCGTCTGCAATCAAGTCAAAGAACCGTTTCATCAGGGAGTATTTCAAGTTCGACCTGAACCTCAGGAATGCGAAAGTCCGTTATCTGAACGGCGCTCTCGGGCGTCCGTCGAATCAGGACGTTCTTGTTCTCGGGGAAGATGAGCCTGAATTCGATGATGCCGCAAAAGTCCAGGCAGCACTTGCCGCCTCAGACCTTCTGTCACGTGAAAGAAGTCTCGACGATGTCCTCTGGGACAAGATAGGCGAGCTTACCGTGTTCGATTATTTCGACATTGACGCGATCCTCGGCTTCATCGCCAAGCTCCACATTATTTCAAGATGGTTCCGTCTCGATGAGAATACGGGTCGTGAACTCTTCAGGAAACTCG
This sequence comes from uncultured Bacteroidia bacterium, assembly GCA_902795785.1. Classification (GTDB taxonomy): domain Bacteria; phylum Bacteroidota; class Bacteroidia; order Bacteroidales; family UBA932; genus Cryptobacteroides. Next base: position 4,168 of record CADBMK010000031.1, read on the forward strand.
TTGATGAGGTTCGCGGAACCTTCAGCGGGGTACAGTTTAAAGCTGAAAAATAAAATATCATTATATGAAAAGTACAGGAAAGGTAATTGGAATCGTTTCCAACCTTGTGACTGTTGAAACCACAGGTCCGGTTGCTGAGAATGAGCTTTGCTACATCAATCTCGGCGGTACTGAACTTATGGCCGAAGTCATCAAGGTTAGTGGAAACAAGGCCTCCGTACAGGTGTTTGAGAGCACACGTGGCCTCAAGAACGGCGATACCGTTGAGTTTGAGGGCAGGATGCTTGAGGCAACCCTTGGCCCGGGCCTTCTTTCGAGCGTCTATGACGGACTCGAAAACAACCTCGCCACGATGGATGGAGTCTTCCTCAAGAGGGGAGAATACACTGACCCTCTTGACCACGAGAAACTCTGGGACTTCACTCCTATCGCAAAGGCCGGTGACAAGGTAGTCGCCGGAGACTGGCTCGGTGAAGTGAAGGAAGGATGGCTTCCTCACAAGATTATGGTTCCGTTCGTTTTCAAAGGCGAATATACCGTAAAGTCTGTCGTTGAGGCAGGCTCATACAATATCGATAAGCAAATCGCAGTCCTTAC
>CADBMK010000032.1 GCA_902795785.1 uncultured Bacteroidia bacterium
CCCCAGATATCAGCGAAGCCTGAGAACTTGAGGCCCTTTACATTGAAGAGGTCCTCCATTCCCCATACAACTGTGAACTGAAGAGGGAGCTGGCTGTCTGTACGGCTATAGTTGTAAGTCTTGAAGAGAAGCTCGAGTGTGAGAGTATTCTTGAAATCCTTAGAGTGAAGGAAGTAGTTTGCACCGAAAAGCCAGTTGCAGTTTCCGAAATCAACACCTGAGTTGAACTCAACGTGCGCGCTGATAGGAGCGAACTTGGTATCCTGCCAGAGGTTGATGCCACGTGCGATCTCGAAGTAGCTTCCCTTTGCGCCATGGAAATTCTCCTTGCGCATATCCTTTGTAGCATAGTCATAATCTACAAAGAAGAAAGTGTCTCCCCACTTGTCACCCTTGTACATTTCAAGAGTTGTTGTGGCGTGCTTGCGGTCCTTTCCAAAATCATAGAATGTCTGGAGATTAACCTGTGCAGCTGCAGTAGCAGCTGAAGCAACAACGAGTGCTGCTGTAATAATTGCTTTTCTCATAATTAGGGATAATAAAAAAACTATACTCTAAACTAGAATGTAAACTTAACGAGACCCTGAACGCGGTTGTTGAATACCCAGTGGAGGCCGTCCTCATAGAGGCCCTTCTCGAGGTTGCAACGGCTCTTGTCACCATACTGGACACCTGTAAGCTCATACTCCACGCCGAGGTCGAACTTGCCGAAGCTGTGGATGAACGTAGGGGTGATACGCATCATCTGGTTGACGTTTGAATTGATATTCTTTGCAAAGTTGAACTCAGCAGGCGTGTACGCATTGCTACCCGCCATAAGAGCGTCCTTGGTTCCAAAGTTCTTGTAATATCCGAGGAAGAGGATATACTTGTTAACAGTACCCTTGCTGAAGCTAACCCAGCTGCTTGATGCCTGGGTCGGGGTATACTTTCTCTCTCCGGTTTCAGCGTTGTAGCTCTTCACACCGTAGCCACCGATAAGGTTGACGTGCTCGCCGGCTTCAGCAAGAACGCTCTTGGCCTTGACTGAGAAGTCCTTGTTCTGATACTGGAGATAGATGAACTTGTTGAATGTTGTGATGCGGTCATCTACGAGAACTGAAGTATTCTCAGTGCCGCCAGGGATGGCCGCAGAGATTGTCGTATAGTACCTAGGCTTGATGCTCAGCACGTCGAGACCGAGTCTTCCGAGGAATCCGCCGTTCTTATAGTTGACGCCGATGTAGAGCTCAGGAGTCTTTGCATACTTGATATAGTTTGCTGAAGCTCCCTCAGGTCCTGCTGAAACATACTGCATCTGCCAGAGAGCGGCAGCTGTAGCTGAGAAGTTGTCGTTGATCTTGTAATCCCAGTTTACCTGAGGAGTACGCGCAAACGGACCGAACGGTGCACCTGTATTGAGGCTGAATACGTGAGGCATATCGGCAGCCATCGGATGCCATGCCTGACCAACCTTTACAAGGCTTGCACCCTTCTGCGCAGTCATGAATGCCTGACGAAGACGGAGTGTAGCAGTTCCTGTGGAACCTGAAAGGCCGGCATAGAAGTCTGACTCAACCCTTGCGCCGAACTTTACTCCATTGTATTCATAACCCTTTACTTCAACCCAGAGACGTGATGTGAGGGCTGCAAAGCGGAATGTGCTGTGAGCGTAGATATCGTCACCGTTTGCTCCGGTAACTGACCTGTCCTTAGGTCCCCAGGTATAGAAATCCTCTGTACCTGCGGTGCACTCACGTGAATCGTATGCAAAATAGCTTCTGATAAAGCCGTGTACTTCAACGGTAGCCTTCTTTTCCTGTGATTTTTCCTGCGCCGGGGTTGCGACAGGGAAAAGCATTGATGCGAGAATCGCAAAAGAAACAAATCTTTTCATTTTGATTTCATTCATAAAATACGCAGCGGACGGCCTTACGACCAATCCGCTGCAAATATAGGACATTTATTGAAATTAAATACCAACTGAAATAAGGAGTGTGTATCCCAGTGTAAGGCCGATAGCGCCGATAAGTACACCGATCTTTGCCATATCCTTTGTCTCAACAAGACCTGTTGAAGATGCAATTGCATTAGGAGGTGTAGAGATAGGAAGGATCATAGCGAATGAAGTACTCATTGCAAGACCGATAAGAAGTGCACGTACGCCACCGATTGCATCCAGCTGTGTGCCAAGGGTTGTTCCTGCTGCACCTACAGCGATGGCTGTAAGGATAGGGACGAGAAGGTTGGCCGCAGAGGTATTTGAAAGGAAGTTTGAAATACCGTATCCGATGAAACCAGAGATAAGGAGCACTGCGAGTGCTGACATAGAATCAAACGGAATTGCATTGACAAGAGTATTTGCAAGTCCAGTCTTTACGAGGGCTGTACCGAGGGCGAGACCACCGGCAACCATCCAGAGGACATCCCAGCTGAGGCCTGCGAAATCTTTCTTCTCAAATACTCCGGTTGCCACGAACACTCCGAAAGGAATGAGGGCCACCTCGTTTGAGTTGAGGTTGGTAATATCTGAAGGGATAAGCCAGAGAAGGATGGTAACGATGAATGTTACTGCCACAACCCAGAACTTATAGTCACGCTTGCCGTCGCTTTCAATCTTGAGTTCGATGGACTTGGCCTTGAACGGGAAGAAGAAAAGCAGCAGAAGCCATGCAATTACAAGCATTACGAACACGAATGGAACCATATGCATACACCACTCGCCGAAACCGACCTCAATGCCGAGAGACTCCTTGAGGTAACCGAGGGCGATGACGTTAGGAGGGGTTCCGATAGGGGTACCGATACCTCCGAGGTTTGCACCGATAGGAATTGCAAGGGCAAGACCGATACGTCCCTTACCGTCTGCAGGAAGGGTCCTGAGGACAGGAGCAAGGAATGCAAGCATCATGGCTGCGGTAGCAGTGTTGCTCATGAACATTGAGAAAAGCGCTACTACGAAGAGGATTCCGAGGAGCACCATCTTAGGGTTTGTTCCGAAAGGCTTGAGGAGGACCTTCGCAAGTACTACGTCAAGACCTACCTTCGTAGCGGCGAGGGCAAGCACGAAACCACCCATGAAAAGCATGATGGTCGGGCTTGCGAAAGAGCCCATAAGCTCTTTGTATGTACAAAGGGCTCCTTCTGCGTAACCACCTTCAACCGGGGTGAGAAGGAAGCTGAACGCGCCGTTAGAAACTGTAAAAATGAGGAGAACTGTGACGATGATTGAAGTTGCCCATGCCGGAACAGCTTCAGTAATCCACATAAGCGCCGCAAAAAGGAAAAGCGCAATCGTTCTCTGCTGAACTACTGTCAATCCTTCAATACCATACCAGGAGGTCGGCATGAAGAAAAGGACGACCGTAAGTACAAGGATGATCGGAAGGATCACACAGTACTTTAAAGAGAATTTAGATTCTGACATTTTTTTGAACTATTATGTAATTTACACTAGCCAAATTTTAAAGCGGTGCAAAGATAGTAAAAAAGACCGGACTTGAGCCGGTCTTTAAAAGATTGTTGTATAAATAATAAGGGGCCGCTAGAGCACTCCCTGAGCAAGCATGGCCTCGGCAACTTTCATGAAGCCCGCGATGTTTGCTCCCTTTACATAATTCACCGTTCCGTCAGGCTGCGAGCCATATTTTACACAGGCAGCGTGGATGGAATCCATGATACTGTGAAGTTTCTGGTCAACCTCCTTTGCAGTCCAGTTAAGATGCATTGCGTTCTGTGTCATCTCAAGGCCTGAGGTAGCAACGCCACCGGCGTTCACCGCCTTACCTGGTGCGAACATGATCTTTGAACTCTGGAATGCCTCGATGGCGCCAGGCTGACAGCCCATGTTGGAAACCTCGGCGCAGAGCCAGGTACCGTTGGCGATAAGTTCCTTTGCATCCTCCTCGCTCATCTCATTCTGGAATGCGCAAGGCATTGCGATATCGCACTTGATGCTCCAGGACTTCTTGCCAGGAATGAACTGCGCATCCTTGAATTTCTGTGCGAACGGTGCCACGACATCGTTGTTGGAAGCACGGAGCTCAAGCATATAGTCTATCTTCTCGTCCGTCATTCCGTTAGGGTTGTAGATAACTCCGTCAGGACCTGAGATGGCAACGACTCTTGCACCGAGTTCGGTAGCCTTCTTGCAGACACCCCAGGCAACGTTACCGAAACCTGAAACCGCAATGTCAAGACCCTTGATATCCTTGTTCATACGCTGAAGCATATGCTGAACGAAATATGTTGCGCCATATCCGGTAGCCTCAGGACGGACAAGGGACCCGCCATAGGTAAGACCCTTTCCGGTAAGGACTCCCTGGTGCTCGCGTGTAAGCTTCTTGTACATTCCGTTGAGGAATCCGATTTCACGTCCGCCAACGCCGATATCACCGGCAGGAACGTCCATGTCAGGACCGATATTTCTCCAGAGCTCAAGCATGAAAGCCTGGCAGAAACGCATGATTTCGGCGTCTGACTTTCCCTTAGGGTTGAAGTCTGAGCCACCCTTGCCACCGCCCATAGGAAGTGTCGTGAGGGCATTCTTGAAAATCTGCTCGAAGCCGAGGAACTTAAGGATTGAAGGGTTTACCGAAGGATGGAAACGAAGACCTCCCTTATATGGTCCGATTGCGTTGTTGAACTGAACTCTATATCCGGTGTTCACCTGAATCTGTCCTTCATCATCTACCCACGTAACGCGGAACGTAATGATCCTGTCAGGCTCAACGAGTCTCTCAACGATCTTTGCCTCCTCAAATTCAGGATGTTTGTTATATACATCCTCAATTGACTCAAGTACTTCACGTACTGCCTGAAGATACTCTTTCTCAGCAGGATACTTTGCCTGCAGCGAAGCCATCACTTTTGCTGTATTCATCTCTATTCTGTTATTAGGTTATTAGTAAAAAATATTAAAAAAGGGAGAACCGCATGGTCCTCCCTTCTGTTCTTTATTCAACTGTCCAGGTTGAGCCGCTTCGCAGGAGTTCATCTACTGAATGAACCTTAGCCTTGGCCTTGACGGCTTCAAGCTGCTTTTCGACTTCGTCCTGATATGTTATGTCTGAAACGTCACGGATGATACCGAGGGCGACAGGGAAATCAGGTCCCTTCATATCTGCGAGCATCATCTGAAGACCGAGGTTGTCCTCGTGAGGATTGTGGGTGAGGATATCGTCCTCTGTCACTCCGTTCTCTCCGATGGTAACAACCTTGAGCTTGTGTCCGTCGAGAACAAGGCCCTTGTTCCTTTCTGCACCGAAGATCATCTTCTCGCCTGCCTTGAGGACGATTGTCCTGTCCGCCTTGACCTCCTTTGCGGAGAACTCGGCGTGAGAGCCGTTATTGAAAATGACGCAGTTGGTAAGGAACTCCATCACTGAACATCCCTTATGGCGTGAAGCCTCAAGCATGATCTCACCGCTGAGGGCAAGTTCAGAGTCGATGCTGCGCGCAAAGAACGTTCCCTTTGCTCCGATTACGAGTGAGCCCGGATTGAACGGATTCTCCACTGTACCGTAAGGAGATGTCTTTGTAATTGCGCCCAGCTTTGACGTAGGGCTATACTGACCCTTCGTCATACCGTAGATACGGTTGTTGAAGAGACAGATATTGATGTCGATATTTCTTCTGATTGCGTGGATGAAGTGGTTACCACCGATAGCAAGGGCGTCACCGTCACCGGAAATCTGCCAGATGCTGAGTTCAGGGTTTGCCACCTTCATACCTGTTGCGATGGCTGCGGCACGTCCGTGGATACTGTGGAATCCATAGGTGCTCACATAATATGGAAGACGTGACGAACAGCCGATACCGGAAACGACAACGATATTCTCCTTGTCGATACCCTTTTCTTCACAAACTGTAGGGAATGTCTTCTGAAGTGCGGCAAGGATAGCGTAATCACCGCATCCAGGGCACCATCTTACTTCCTGGTCACTCTTGAAATCCTTCAATGTATATTTTGCCATTGTTTTACCCTCCTTAAAGAATGTTGTTAACTGCCTTTACAAGATCCTCGACAAGGAATGTCTGTCCCTGAATCTTGTTGCACTGCTGATACTGGAACTGAGGAAGTCTTGTCTTGAGGTAGTTTGCAAACTGTCCCGTATTAAGCTCACAAACGAGAATGTTCTCGAACTTTGAGAATACCTCGGCAGTATTTGCCGGAAGCGGGTCGATATAATCGAAGTGAGCGAAGCTGATCTTCTTGCCCTCCTCACGGATCTCGGATACGGCAGAGAGGATATGGCCATAAGTTCCGCCCCAGCCTACGATAAGGAGTTTGCCTTCCTTGTCTCCGTCAACTTCGAGGGCAGGAATATCATCCGCAACCTTGGCAACCTTGGCTGCGCGCTCCTTTACCATGAGCTCGTGGTTCTGAGGGTCATTTGAGAGCACGCCGTTATGGTTCTTCTCAAGACCGCCCACCCTGTGCTCGAATCCAGGCATACCCGGGAAAGCCCAGCTGCGGACAAAGTTCTCGTCTCTCTTGAACGGCTTGAATCCGCCCTCTGCCTCTTCTGGCTTTGCGAAATGAGGCTTGATTGCAGGATACTCGCTCATAGAAGGGACGCACCAAGGCTCTGAACCGTTTCCGAGGAAGCCCTCTGAGAGGAGGACAACCGGAACCATATGTTCAAGGGCAATCTTCGCAGCCTGGAATGCCATGTCAAAGCAGTGTGCAGGTGAATGTGCGGCAATTACAACAAGAGGGCTCTCTCCGTTACGGCCATAGAGCACCTGGCTGAGGTCTGCCTGCTCAGTTTTGGTAGGCATACCCGTACAAGGGCCGCCTCGCTGAACATCGACGATGACAAGCGGAAGCTCAGTCATTACTGCAAGACCCATAGCCTCACTCTTGAGGGAGATACCAGGGCCGGATGTAGTGGTAACTGCAAGGTTGCCGGCGAAAGAAGCTCCGATTGCAGAGCAGATACCGGCAATCTCGTCCTCTGTCTGCATTGTCTTCACACCGAGGTTCTTATGGATTGCAAGTTCCTCGAGGATTGCAGTGGCAGGGGTGATAGGATATGAGCCGCAGAAAAGAGGAAGACCTGATTTCTCTGAAGCGGCGATAAGGCCCCATGCAAGGGCCTGGTTTCCTGTAATATTTCTCCAGACACCCTTCTTGAGGTTTTCTGCCGGAGCCACGGTATAGGTGTTCGGCACTGCCTGGATGTTGGCCGCATAATTGAAGCCGTCCTTGAGAACCTTCTCATTAGGAGCGATCATCTCAGGATGCTTCTTAGCGAACTTGTTGTTTACATACTGGAACACGTAATCCAGCGGACGGCTGTAAATGTAGCAGGCCATACCGAGGGTAAACATGTTGCGGCACTTGTTGATGGAGACAGGATCGAGACCTGAGTCTTTAAGGCTGTCCATCGTAAGTGTAGAGATAGGCGCGATGATCAGAGTTCTGTCTTCGATGCCAAGCTCCTCGAAAGGATTGTCGGTGGTGAAACCGGCCTTCTTCATTGAAGCGTCATCGAAAGCATCCTCATTGACAAGAATGAGGGCTGTTCTCTTGGCCCACTTTGCATTGGCCTTAAGAGCGGCAGGATTCATTGCAACGAGCATGTCACAATAATCGCCAGGGGTTGTAACCTTGTGGCTGCCGATATGCACCTGGAAGCCGGATACACCGGCTACAGTTCCTTTTGGGGCGCGAATCTCAGCCGGATAATCAGGGAATGTTGAAAGACCGTTGCCGTAAACTGCCGAAGTATTTGCGAAAAGGGTTCCGGTGAGCTGCATTCCGTCTCCGGAGTCTCCTGCAAACCTGATGACAACGTCCTTTGCATCAATTACCTTGTGTTGCATGGATAATAAAAATTTTTAGTTAGAAGGGCTTATATACCAAGAAAGACAGGCCTCGCGACCTGTCTCCTATACTAGTGGTCAAAATTATTTCTGGGCACCTGCCTGAGCCTGTGCCTGAGCCTGCATTTCCTGCTGGAGACCTTCAAGGGTCTTGTCATCAGAAATACCGAGGGCCTTACGGGCGTCCGGAGTAAGATCCTTGCTCTGTGCAGGGTCTACATAAAGAAGTGATGTTGCATCGAAGACATAAACATATCCACCGGCCTTTGCAAGCTTCTGGAGTTCTTCGTTAGCCTTCTTATATATAGGTGCCATGAGCTGCTGGTTCTGCTGCTGGAGTTCCTGCTGAACTGACTGTTCAAACTCCTGGATTCTGGTCTGCATCTCAGAAAGCGCCTTTTCCTTGCTTTCCTTCACTGCACCTGTCCAGGAAGCAGCCTTCTGCTGATACTCGGTGTATTTTGTCTGGAACTCATCAATCATTGACTGGTAAGCCTCGCCGGCCTCCTTCTGAGCTGCGCTCATAGTCTCTCTTGCGGCATAAGCCTCAGGCATAAGCTGAACGAGCTCGTTGAAGTTAACGTGAGCAAATTTCTGCTGTGCTGATGCAGCGAGTGTCATGAACGCTGCGGCTGCAATCAAAATAATTTTTTTCATATGTTCAATGTATTAAATTATGCGTTTAGAACTGTTGTCCGATTACGAAGTGGAACTGGCTTCCACCATTGCTCTTGTCGTCGAATCCATAACCCCAGTCTATACCGAGAAGGCCGATCATAGGGAGGAAGATTCGAGCTCCGATACCTGCAGATCTCTTTATCTGGAACGGATTGAAGTCTCTGATATCTGACCAGCAGTTACCGCCTTCAAGGAATGCAAGTACAAATATAGTAGACTGCGGCTGAAGTACAACAGGATAACGGAGTTCTACAGTAAATTTATCATAAACGTTACCCGCGTAAGCATATCCGTTAGAGCTGTAATTGGTCAGCTGGTAAGGTGTAAGCGAGTAGTTCTCATAACCGCGAAGGGCGATAACCTCCGAGCCGTAAGTAGAATAACCTGACATACCGTCACCACCGACGAGGAAGCCCTCGAACGGAGAATAACCCCAGTTTCTGTTGTAATATCCAAGATAACCGAACTGTGCCCTTGTCATAAGGACGAAGTCGAGGTTAGGATGAAGTCTGGTGTAAATGGTGCTGTTGAACTTCCACTTGTGATACTCAATCCAGCGGTATCTGTCGGCTGAAGCCCAGTTGTTCACATATGAGCTTGACGATGAATCATAGTGAACGGCGTTGTAGTTGACATCCCTGTATGATCCAACCTTAACCTTGTTGCCGTCAGCATCGTAAGTAAACTTGCGCAGCAGTGAGAAAGGAGGAGTCAGCTGAACTGAAGCGCTGAACTCAGAACCCATACGAGGATAGATCTGCTGGTCGGTAGATGTTCTTGAAAGACTCAGGGTGTAACTGATATTGTGTGAAATACCGTCATTGAAGATAAAGTAGTTCGAATACCAGTTGGTGAGCCTGTATGTCTGCCAGCTGAGACCGTTGTAGAGGGTGAAGTAGTTGTCAGGCCACTTGAGTCGGGTTCCGATACCTGATGAGAATCCGAACACTTCCATCATACGGTCGGTACTGAGGATACCGATTGCAAGATATGAATCCGTCTGTCTTGAATAATATGCGGAGAGGCTCAGTGACGTAGGCTTCTTTCCGAAGAGCCAAGGCTCCACGAATGAAGCGGATACGTTGGTATAGTATGTACCGTTTGTCTGGAAACGCAGAGAAAGGTTCTGGGCGTCTCCAAGAGGGACTGGCCTCCAGGCGCTCTTGTCAAAGATACGTTTTGTAGAGAAGTTGTTGAAGTTCAAGCCGACCGTGGCGACGAAGGTGTTTCCACCCCAACCGCCGGAAAGTTCAAGCTGGCTGGAAGGCTTCTCAGTTACATTATATACAATGTCAACAGTGCTGTTGGCAGGGTTAGGCATGATTGAATATCCCTTTGAAGGATCGGTAATGGCCTCGGCATCGAACTGACCCAGGGATGCAATCTCACGGATTGACCTCTCGAAATCAGACTGGCTGAACAGATAGCCCGGACGGGTGAAAATCTGACGGCGCACGATTTTCTCGTTGGTGAGGTCGTTTCCGTTGATGATGATGTTGTTGAGCACAGCCTGCTTTCCTTCGGAAATACGCACCTCCACATCGATGGAATCGTTCTGGATATTGAGTTCGACAGGAGAGATATTAATGAAGAGGTATCCGTTGTCACGGTACATCTTGGAAATGTCATACTCGGACTGCTTTCCACCGCCGAAAAGACGGTGCTGCATTGTCACGTTGTCGTACGGATCGCCCTTGTGAATCTGAAGGATGGCGGCGAGCTGCTCGGCTGAATAAACCGCGTTACCCGTCCAGGTGATGTCCCTGAAATAATACTTGCGGCCTTCCTCGAACTGCATGTCAATGGCGAGGCGGTTAGGGGAAATGTAGTAAACGGAATCCCTTATGAGTCGTGCGTCACGGTAACCGTTCTCATTGAAGGCATCGAGGACAGTCTTGCGGTCATTCTTATACTCCTTCTCGTGGAATTTCTTACTGCTGAAGAAGTTATAGAACTTGGCAGACTTGGTTTTCTTCATCTGCCTTGAAAGTTTGTAATCACTTACGTGGTCGTTACCGATGAAGTTGATGGTCTTGATCCTAACACGCTGGCCTCTGTCCACGTTGAAGTTGACGGTGATAGCCCTCTTGACGGCTGAATCCTTCTGTGGCTGTGCAACTACCTTTGCATTCAGGAAACCCTTTTCAGCATAGAATCTCTTGATGATATCGCAGGAAGTCTTGTCCACATAATCGGAGAACTCACCTCCACGGCGCAGGTGAAGCCTCTCCAGGAGTTCTTTCTTCTCACCGCTTCTTACGCCGGTGAAAGTCCATTCCGAAACTCGAGGACGCTCAACGATCTTGATCTTGAAAAATGCTGAATCACCGGTTGCGTTAAGGTGGTCGATTGTAACGGCCACATCCTCGAAGTATCTCTGGAGGAAAAGGCGGTTGACGATAGAAGAAATGTCGTCACCGGGAACGGTAAGTTCCATTCCTTTCTGCAAACCGGTAAGCTGGAGGATCTGCTCCTGACTGAAATAACTGGTACCCTCGACGGAGACGCCTCCGACGTAGTACTTGACAGGGTGGTTATAGTCTATTTCAACGGACTGGGCCATCGCGCGCGATCCAGCGCATAAAGCAACCACGAAAGCCATTATCCTGATAATTCTCATCGAATGTATATTCATCTAATAAACACGCAAATATAGCAATTATTTAACTTTTCCATAACGCCTGTCGCGCTTTGCATACTCTTCGAGGGCCGCCTTGAAATCCGCCTCGCGGAAGTCCGGCCAGAGGACAGGAGTGAAGTAGAATTCACTGTAAGCAGTCTGCCAGAGCAGATAATTGCTTATTCGCTGTTCTCCCGAAGTACGGATCAGAAGGTCCGGATCAGGAATGCCTGCGGTAGCAAGATAATTGCCGAAATCAGCCTCGGAAACATTTTTCTCAGGATGAGCAGCCATATCGGCGGCCATTTTCTTAGCCGCCTGTAAGATATCCCATTTTCCGCTGTAGCTTATAAACAGGACGAAGGTCAGCTTGCTGTTGTTCTTCGTGGCCTCCATGATATTGTCGATAATACCGCACATTGCGGATCCGAGTTTCTCCCTGTCACCGACCACAATAAAACGGACTCCCTCCCTGACGAACATCTCGAACTCCTTCTGCATGGATTCGAACATGAGTTTCATCAGCGAAGAAACCTCGCCCTCCGGACGGTTCCAGTTTTCCTCTGAGAATGCGAAGAAGGAGAGGTACTTTACTCCTTCCTCAATTGCGGCAACGGTACAGGCGCGGACACTTTCCACTCCTGCGACATGGCCCATGGTACGCTCCATTCCGCGTTCCCGGGCCCATCGTCCGTTACCGTCCATAATGATGGACACGTGTGTTGGGATTCTTTTTTCTGTTTCCATTAGTAACTTCGTCATTGACCATCGCCGTTGCGGACGTCTTCGCCCCAGAACAGCTTTGTAGTAAGCGCCTTGATGAAATTGGTTTTTCCAAGCCTAAAGCGTTTCAGCGAAAACTGTGCCAATGAAACAGACAGTTTCAGATCGTTGCCGACAGTGAAATTGCGGTTATCCATGGTCACCATCACGTTAGCATCACGCGAACGCACTGAAATGGAAATAGATACGTTATCAGGCACTACCAGAGGGCGGAGATTCAGGTTGTGCGGAGCGATAGGAGCTATTACAAGCACCCTGGAATCCGGCATGCAGATAGGGCCGCCGACGCTGAGCGAATATGCCGTAGAACCCGAACTGGTTGCAATCAGCAGTCCGTCAGCCCAGTACGTCGGAATCGGATCGCCGTCGACGGTCACGTCA
>CADBMK010000033.1 GCA_902795785.1 uncultured Bacteroidia bacterium
ACGATGCCGGTGATGTTCTTGCCGATATCGTGGACGTCGCCCTTGACGGTGGCGTTGATGACAACAGGACGGCGCGATCCGCCGGCGTTGCCTTCGGAGTCGCTGTCCATATATGGCTGAAGGATTTCTACGCAGTCCTTCATTATCTTGGCAGATTTGACAACCTGAGGCAGGAACATCTTTCCGGCGCCGAAGAGTTCTCCCACCTTTTCCATTCCGGCCATAAGCGGTCCTTCTATGACCTTGACGGCCTTGCCGTATTTTTCAAGTGCTTCAAGGACGTCTTCCTTCAGGGTGGCGGTTCCTCCTTTGACGAGCGCGTTCCTAAGGCGTGTCTCAACGTCTTCTACGGCCCCGTTTGAAGGCTTTGCTTCAGCCGGTTTTGCGTCCTGTGATGAGAGCGCCTCCGCTATTTCCTGAGCCTTGGCGATGAGCCTTTCGGTGGCCTCCGGATCTGTGTTGAATATTACGTCCTCCACCTTCTTCAGAAGATCCGGCTCCACATCGTCATAAACCTTCAGCATTGCAGGGTTGACAATGCCCATGTCAAGTCCTGCCTTAATAGCGTGATAAAGGAAGGCGGAATGCATGGCCTCTCGTACGGGGTTGTTGCCGCGGAATGCGAAACTGAGGTTGGAGATACCACCGGAAGTCCTTGCTCCCGGAAGGTTGGCCTTGATCCATCTTACGGCTTCAATGAAGTCAATTGCATACAGGGCGTGCTCCTCGATGCCCGTTCCTATCGAGAGGACGTTAACGTCGAAGATGATGTCGCTTGGATCCATCCCCACATTTTCTGTGAGGAGCCTGTATGCCCTTGAGCATATCTCAATTTTCCTGTCGTATGTGGTGGCCTGACCGGTTTCATCGAAGGCCATCACAACGACGGCCGCTCCCAGCATCTTGATTGTCCTTGCTTTTTCCAGGAAGAGTTCCTCTCCTTCCTTGAGGCTTATGGAATTGACGATGCACTTGCCCTGGGCGTTCTTAAGCCCGACAAGAATCGTGTCCCAGTGGGATGAGTCTATCATCAGGGCGGCCTTGGCTACCGCCGGGTCGTTCATTACTGTGCGCACGAACTTCTCCATCTCGACCTTGCTGTCGAGCATGGCGTCGTCCATGTTGATGTCTATGACGGAGGCTCCGTTTTCAATCTGGTCTGCGGCGATTCTCAGTGCAGTGTCGTAGTCTCCGGCGGCGATGAGTTTCGCGAACTTGCGCGATCCCGCCACGTTTGTCCTTTCTCCGATGTTGACGAAGTTGCTGATTGACCTGTCAATCTTCACCGCTTCCAGTCCGCTCACGCGAAGTGGACGGATTCCCGCCTCGGTGTCCACGGTCTTGCCCAGAGGCCTTGGCTTAAGTCCCTTCACTGCATCGGCAACGGCCTTGATGTGTGCCGGAGTGGTACCGCAGCATCCTCCGACTATGTTGACCAGGCCCAGGGCGGCCATTTTCCTGACGGAAGCGGCCATCTGCTGAGGAGTCTCGTCGTACTGGCCCATTTCGTTTGGCAGGCCTGCGTTCGGATGACAGCTGACAGGAACCTCGCAGAAGTCCGACACTTCCTTTATCATAGGAATGAGGTCTTCCGCGCCGAGTGAGCAGTTGACTCCGAAAGATTCCAGAGAGCCGCTCTGCCTGTAATGCCTTATGGAATTGTAGAAGGCTTCCAGCGTCTGCCCTGTGAGGGTTCTGCCGCTTCTGTCGTTAGGGGAGGCGGAAACCATTACCGGGAAGCCTGGCGCCACTTTTTCAATGGCGTAAAGGGCTGCCTTGGTGTTCAGTGCGTCGAAAGCCGTTTCTATAAGAAGGATGTCAGCGCCTCCGTCAACCAGGCCTTTGACCTGCTCGCTGAAAGCGTCGACCATATCGTCGAAACTGTATATCCTGTATGAAGGGTCGTTGATGTCAGGCGCCAGCGTAAGGGACTTTGAAGTAGGTCCTATGGAGCCTGCAACGAGTATTTTCCTTCCTGAAGCATCTGCCTGCGCGCGGGCGATACCGGCTCCGCATCGTGCCATCTCGTAAGCGATGTCCTCGCATCCGTATTCCTTCTGTGAGATGCGGCTGGCACTGAAGGTGTTCGTGGTAATTATGTCGGCGCCCGCCTCTATGTATTTCCTGCAAATATCTGCTATGACGTCAGGACGGGTGATGTTCAGACATTCGTTGTTTCCCTTCAATTCTTTCTCTCTGGACAAAAGGAACTTGTCGGAGCCCCGGAAATCCTTTTCCATCAGGCCGTAGCCCTGGATCATCGTGCCCTGACCTCCGTCCAGAATCCATATTCTATCCGAATTGAAAAACATTCAGCAAATTTGTTATATCTTTACTAAACTAACCTTTATAAATATCAAAGATAACCATTATTTATACTTCTTAAAAATATTGGAAGAAATATCTATGATTTTATAAAGGGGTAGAATAAAATAATAGAACATTCAGCGTTTTTGCGATGAAAAAGACAATCATTCTCCTTGCTGTCAGCATAACGGCTATCCTTGCAACCGGATGCCGGAACAGCAATAAGGGCTTTTTAATTGATTCCGTCAAGTGGGAAACGGTTACATACGAGGACAATGTAATGCCTTCTGATACGTCGTATGGAACCATGTCCATAAGATTTGACGTGGATTTCCCTGTCAGCGGTCTGTCAAAGAATTCAATGGCACTTCTCACCAGTGAAATCATCGCATTCTGCATAGACGAGACCCTTACCGACATGGAACCTGACCGTGCAATGAACGTTGCGGCTGATTCACTGAAGAAAGATTATCTGGAAACCGCCGAGGATATGATCGCTTCCGGCGTCCTTCACGAGAATATGCTCAGATGGAGTTATGAGGTCAACGCCTCTCAGCTCCGTGTGACGGGAAATATCCTCACTTATTTCGCCTATATAAGCAGCTATTCAGGAGGAGCCCATGGCATTTACAGTGACCTGTATTTAAATGTGGACTTGAAGACGGGACAGGCCCTGAGCCTTTCCAACATTTTTGTGGATCCTTCTTCGGAGAAACTCTCATCCATTATTACGGCAAAGGCGGTCAAGGATGAGCGTACATTCGATGATCTGAGCATAACAGGGAATGCTAAGGTGGCCCCAAGTTCACAGTTCGAGATTACGAATGACGGTGTTATCTTCTACTATGAGCCTTATCAGATAGGAAGTTATGCCGCAGGTGTTATTGATATCAAGTTCAATTACGATGAACTGAAGGGTTTTATCAATCCGGATTTCTTTGAAAAGTACAATATCATTGCGGCAGATCCGAATTCGACTCCGGATGCGGTATCGAGTTCGTTTGTAAAGTAATAACAGGCCTTATCTGTCCCAGACCTGGTGGACGTATGTCCTGTTGCCCCGTTTAGGATGACTTCTGGAACAGTCGTCATGTCCATTTTCAGTAACGAGTACCAGCTGCGTTTTCTCAAGGAACGTCAGCATGTCCTGGTCACTGGGGCAGTAGCCTGCTATGATCACGGGTTCCCTGTTGCCATACTGTGGCATGATGTTCTTTTTGATTATAAGCGGTTTTCCCAATCCGACCGGCTGGATGTAATCCTTGTCGGCATCGATCCTTGTTCCGTAGACGTTTTCGGGGGCAATGTTGAATCCGTACTCCGGATTGCAGGCAATGCTTTCAACCATCTCTTCCGGAGAAGATGAGATGACGTAGATGTCAAACCCTTTTTTCCTTAATCTCTTCATCAGGGAAACCATTTCAGGAATGACCTTTATGCCTTCACGATAGTGTGTTTTTACAATTCCGCAGTGTCCGGAGAAATGAGACTGAAGGCTGACCGTGTGTATGTCTCCAAGGCTTATCAGATATTGGACTGCCGTTTTGGAAAGAACGTCGGCTTCATATCTGTTCATTCCTTTAAGGGCGTTCAGGTGCCATCGGCAGCATTTCTCGTATGAGAATTTTTTTGAAATCCCTTTGGAAAGGGCAATCATCTTGGCGCAGAAGTCCTGATATTCATTGGTACTGAGAATGTCTTTGAATCGTAAGCCGCTGGTTCCGTAGTATGAGGCTGCGATATAATTCTCGTAGAGGTAAGAGTAGTCATCCGATACGTCATCAATCAGCATGCCTATCGTTATGGATTCTTTGTGAATGATCATGTCAAGGTTAGGTATGCCTTCGCTTAGGACTGAGTGGATTTGCTCTGGCGTGAACTTGAATTTCAGGTTCATTACCTGATAGCGGAAGAGTGATTTTACAAGGTCCCCGATAACCATGGTGTTGTCAAGGTCGAAGATGGCATATGGTTTTTCGTCTATATTGTACTCCGGCCTGTCTGATGAATTTTCGTCGATGACAGAACATAGTTTGCCATAGGTCACGCCTTCCCATTTCCCCTGAGGGAAATTATTATTCTGGCAGGATGCCGCTAAAATAACGGTGCATGCAATTAATGTGGCTTTGATTTTCATAACATGTGCATAATGGCGTTTATAAAGATAAGAATATTTCATTAACTTTATAAAAAGTACGGTTTATGGTAATCGCAGATAAAATTGATGCAAACAACGGTGGCATCCATTATGTCGAATTATCAGATCTTCAAAACCAGATACGTCAGAAGATAGGATATGTACAGCAGTGGGTGCGTGTGGAGATTGAGGCATACAGGGAGGTTAGAGGGCACCATTACTTCAGTCTTATCGAAAAGGAAAGCGGCGGTGGAATAGCTGCGCGCGCAAATGGAACGGTCTGGGCTTCCAGCGCCGGTATCATTGAAAAGTTCACCAGGGAAACCGGGGTGGAAATCAAACCGGGAATCACTTTGGTTATGAGGGTGAGCGTAACTTATCACCCTGTCTACGGGCTATCGCTGAACATCTCGGCCATTGATTCCAGCTTCTCTATCGGACAGAGGGAACTTGAAAAAAGGGAGACTGTCCGCCGCCTCACCGAAGAGAATCTCATTGAAGCCCAGAAGGGCCTTCTCCTTCCGTATCTTCCATTGAGGATTGCTGTGGTGTCTTCGGATACGGCGGCAGGATACGGAGATTTTGTCAATCAACTGGCAAACAACGAATATGGGTACAGGTTCAACCTTACCCTCTACAAGGCCTTGATGCAGGGGGAGAATGCTCCTGAATCCATAATCTCGGCCCTGAAGAGCATCGAGTATTCCAACTTCGACCTTGTGGTCATCCTTCGAGGCGGAGGTGCAGATGCCGACATGTTCTGTTTTGATGACTATGCTTTATGCCGCGCCATAGCCCTGTGTCCGTCTCCGATTGTTACGGCCATAGGTCACGAGAGGGATTATCATATAGCCGATATGGTGGCCAACAGTTATGTGAAGACGCCGACGGCTCTGGCTCAGTATCTTATCGACTGGGTTGCCAGGGTTGAACAGGAGATGATGGACGCCCTGGCCGCTGTGTCAAGGCAGATATCCCAGCGCCTTATCTCTATGGACAACGAGGTGTCAAGATGCAGGACGAATGTCCAGTTCGCCCTTAATTCCGCCATTCACGCCCTTGACAGTTCCGTGGCCCTTCTGGAAGCCAGAATCAAGGCTGCGGATCCAAGGAGTATTCTCGGCCAGGGTTATGTGCTGGCGGTTGATGCAAAAGGCAATATCCTTAAGAACGTACATTCCAAGAAGAAGGGGGATGAGTTTAACCTCCGTTTCAGTGACGGTGTGTGGTATTGCGAAGTTGAAGATGTGAAAGAAAATAATTAAAGACGTTTATGACCAACAAGGAATATATGGAAAACGTGGCCCGTCTCAAAGAGATCGAGGCCGTTGTGAAGAATCCCGAATTCAGTCTGGATAAGATTGACGAGCTTATTGAAGAGACAAAAAAACTCGTTAAGGAGTGCTATGATTATACCAGGACTTTGAAGGAAAAGGTAGATTCTTTGAATGACATCCAATAAGGACAGGACATATCTGGCTATCGACCTGAAGTCGTTCTTTGCTTCCGTTGAGTGTGTGGAGCGCGGACTGGACCCCCTTACCACCAACCTGGTGGTGGCGGATCCGACCCGTACGGACAAGACTATCTGTCTTGCCGTATCGCCGTCGCTGAAGTCATACGGACTGGCGGGCAGGGCTCGTCTTTTTGAGGTTAACAGGAAAGTGTCCGAGGTCAATTCCCTGAGAAGGAGAAATGCGCCCCGGCGGGTATTCCGTGGCAAGTCCTTCAATAATACAGCCCTTCTTTCTGACCCGTCACTTGAATTGGATTTCATAGTGGCGCCTCCTCAGATGTCGCATTATATGAAGGTCAGCGGACAGGTCTATGCCACTTATCTGAAATATGTGGCCCCGGAAGACATGCACGTCTATTCGGTGGACGAGGTCTTCATCGACGTTACGGATTATCTCGGGACTTATGGATGCACGGCTCACGAACTCGCCATCCGTATGATAAGGGATGTACTTGCTACGACTGGAATTACCGCTACGGCTGGCATAGGTACCAATATGTACCTGGCAAAGGTTGCGATGGATATAGAGGCCAAGCACCTCAAGGCCGATGCCGACGGGGTGAGAATAGCGGAATTTGATGAAATATCCTATAGGAAAAGTCTCTGGAACCATACCCCCCTGACGGATTTCTGGAGGGTGGGAAAAGGAATCGCTGCCAGACTGAACGCCGTGGGAATCAATACTATGGGCGATCTTGCCCAGGCCTCGCTCAAACCGCAGTGGGAAGCCTACCTTTACAAGCAGTTTGGCGTCAACGCTGAATTGCTGATAGACCATGCCTGGGGCTGGGAACCCTGTACTATCAGTCAGGTAAAAATGTACCGTCCCGAGACCAACAGCAAGGGAAACGGTCAGGTCCTTCAGCGTCCTTATCCGTTTGACCAGGGAAGGGTAGTTGCCCTGGAAATGGCGGACAACCTGTCTCTGGACCTCGTCTCAAGGGGATTGATTACCAATCAGGTCAGTCTCTGGGTCAATTATGATTCCATATCAGGAGGAGGCTTTGCCCACGCTTCTGCCTCCCTGGGAGATCCGACTTCTTCAACCGAAGCCATCACCTCGGCTGTCGGGAAACTCTATGACCGGATTGTGGACAGGAAACTGTTTCTTAGAAGGCTTAACGTCACTGCCTGCGATGTTGTCAGGGAGAAGGGCTGCGTGGAAGAACCGACCCTGGACCTGTTCGGGGAAAGGGATTCTTCACTGAAGGAGAGGAAGCGGCAGGAAGCAATTCTTTCAATTAAACGAAAGTTTGGCAAGAATGCCATCCTCAAGGGACGAGATTTTGAGGAAGGCGCTACTACAAGGGAAAGAAACAATCAGATAGGAGGGCACAAGGCATGAGTGATGATAAATACAAGGATATCCTATATATGGAGCATCCAACCTCACGCCTGCATCCCCGGATGTCTATGCTGAGCCGTGCTTCTCAGTTTGCACCATTTGCCGCCCTGAGCGGATATGATGATGTCATCTCGGAAACGGGCCGTCTTACTGACGGCAGGGTGGAATACTCTGCGGACGCCCTGGCGGAACTGGATGAAAGTCTCCGAGAGATATCGGAGCGCCTGGATTTGCATCCAAGGATAAATGTAGTTTACTTTGTACCCGATATGAAAAAGAACGGCGGAAAGTATGTGGAGTACGCCGGAGAGGTCAAGGAAATAGATGCGGTTTACCGCAGGCTTGTATTTATGGACAAGACGGAGATTCCCCTTGACGTTATCGTTAATATATCATTGGAATAAATATTTTTAATCATGGCACTTGAGAAAAGCAGAAAGGATATTGCGGTTGAAAGAAAAGCCAGCGGAGCGTACAATTGCGCTCAGGCTGTGGCTTGCACATATGCGGATGTGATGGGTATGGATGAGAAGGCCGTGGAGAATATCGCCGGAGCCTTCGGCTGTGGAATGGGAAATACTGAAGGTACCTGCGGATCCCTTATCGGAGCCGGAATGGTGCTGAGTATGAAAAACAGGGACAGGGCTAAATCAATGAGGGAGATGCGCGAGATCATGGACAAGTTCCAGCAGAGAAACGGAGCCACGGTATGCCGACTTCTCAAGGGCCTTGATACTAAGAAACTGCTTCGCGCCTGCAATGACTGCGTTGCCGATTCATGTGAATTTTTGGAGGAAAAACTTTAATATGGAAAACATTTTCGTTTACCGTGACAGAGATATTCTCGTTGATGCCGACGGCAATTTTTTCAAGGCCTGCAAGGTCTCTGACTTTGAAAAAGGCAAGGATGGAGTAGAGGAAATCTTCATCGAAAAGGCAACTGGATATATTGGCGTCCTGGTTAATTCAGAGTGGAACATCCCTCAGGGCGCTCAGTTTTCTCCCCTCAGGGGATATTTTTTTGAACACAACGCAGACGATACGCGTCTTGCAAGCAGGATGAGGGGGCTGGTGCAGTGGAGGCGTTCAATGCAGTTCTGTCCTGCCTGCGGCTCTCCTCTGGTGTCATATGATAAGGAAACGGCCCTTCAGTGTACAGGCTGCGGTAAGGTCCACTATCCAAGGATTGAACCCTGCATAATTACTCTTGTTAAAAAAGGTGATGAGATTCTTCTTCTGAGGACCCTCAGGGAGAAGGAAGGAATTTATTCATGCCTTTCAGGCTTTGTTGAGATAGGTGAGACCATCGAACAGGCCGTAAAGCGTGAAGTCAAGGAAGAAAGCAATCTGGAAGTTGAAAATGTCCGCTATGTGGGAAGCCAGAGCTGGCCTTTCCCTGACCAGCTTATGCTGGCCTTCTACTGTGATTACAAAAGCGGCGAACTGAAGATTCAGGAATCTGAAATAAAAGACGCCCAATGGTTTCGGAAGGATGACCTTCCGAAACTCTATGGAAAAGGCTCAATAGCCTGGCGTCTTATTAATGATGATTTTTCCCTCTAGCCAAGGAAGCTCAGGAGAATACCCGCAGCTACGGCTGAACCTATGACGCCGGCAACGTTAGGTGCCATGGCGTTCATAAGAAGGTGGTTCTTCGGATCTGATTCGCGTCCTACTACTTCGGATACACGTGCACTGTCAGGAACGGCGGATACTCCGGCGTTACCGATAAGCGGGTTGATTTTCTGGCCCTCTTTGAGGAAGAGGTTCCATATTTTTACGAAGAGGACTCCGCAGGTTGTCGCGATGATGAATGAAAGGAGTCCGAGCGCAAAGATCTTAAGTGAATTTCCCGTAAGGAATTTGTCTGCCTGTGTTGAGGCTCCGACGGTGAGACCGATAAGAGTGGTCACTACGTCGATGAGCGGTCCTCTTGCCGTCTCGGCGAGTCTTCTGGTTACTCCGCTTTCCTTAAGAAGGTTTCCGAAGAAGAGCATTCCAAGGAGCGGCAGGCCGGAAGGAACGATGAAGGCTGTCATGATGAAACCCACGATAGGGAAGATGACCTTCTCCTTCTGTGAAACTTCACGAGGCCTAGGCATCTTGATCAGACGTTCTTTCTTAGTGGTGAGGGCAAGCATGATAGGACGCTGTATTACAGGAACGAGGGCCATATAGCTGTATGCCGATACGGCAATTGCTCCCATAAGGTCAGGTGCAAGCTTTGATGAAAGGAAGATGGCGGTAGGACCGTCAGCTCCTCCGATAATGCCTATGGCACCGGCTTCGTTAGGTGCGAAACCGAGTGTTAGGGCAAGGAGATATGCGCCGAAGATACCCATCTGGGCTGCAGCTCCGATGAGCATGAGCCTTGGCTGGGAAATGAGCGCAGAGAAGTCTGTCATCGCTCCGATTCCGAGGAAAATCAGAGGTGGATACCAACCCTGACGGACACCCTGGTACAGGATGTTCAGGACGGAACCGTCTTCATAGATACTTACGTTCAGTCCAGGGAACATCGGAATGTTTCCGATGATCATACCGAATCCGATAGGTACGAGAAGAAGAGGTTCCCATTCCTTTACGATGGCCATGGTGATGAATGCAACACCGATGACAATCATAATCAGGTTTACAATCTGGCAGTTGGCGAAGCCTGTGAACTGCCAGAATTGTTGTAAGCTGTCTACAATCTGGTGCATGGTCGGATTATCCGATTGTTATGATTGTTGCACCTTCGAGAACTGAATCACCCTTTTTGGCAAGGATTGCGGTAACGGTACCGCCCTTTTCAGCCTGGATTTCGTTCTCCATCTTCATTGCCTCAAGAACGGCAACTTTCTGACCTGCGGCAACCTTGTCACCTACGTTAACGTTGACGTCAAGAATGACGCCCGGAAGAGGTGAGGTTACTTTGTATCCGCCAGCAGCAGGTGCTGGGGCAGGTGCTGCTGCAACTGGTGCGGGTGCTGCTGCAGCCTTGGCCGGTGCTGGTGCAGCTACAGGAGCAGCTGCCGGTGCCGGAGCGGCGATAGGAGCGCTCTCTCCAAGTTCAACCTTGTATGAGGCGCCGTTAACTGTTACGTCTGCGATTCCGGCTTCAATTCCGTTGACTGAGACGTTGAATTCCTTTCCGTTGATTTTGAAATTGTATGTTTTCATAATCGAAATAATTTTCTGTTTTAGTTGCGTGGTGCCTTGCGGAAGGTGAGAGCCTTGTTTCTCCATTCGCTTGCAGGGCTGTCCTGAATTGTTAATACAAAACTTTCATTGTCGTGTACCGTGTCGTGCAGGTAGAGCTCGAGGGCAGCCGCAATGGCTGCGTATGTCTCCCCGTTATCATCCATATCCAGGGCCATTGCAATTGCAGCGGCGGTCTCGTCGTCGATTTTGCCGCTCTTTTTGCGCTTGAATGTGCCTTTGAAGATTTCACCGGAAATACCGTAGATGATGTAGAGGATGATGAGGGCGAAGAATACGACTGCTACGGATGTGGCTGTAAGCGTGTATCCGTGAGGGTCCTCCCTTGCCATAATCTGTGACTTGGACTCGCTGCCGTGCTTTCCGTTAATGCTCATCGGAGTTGGGTCGGCCTCGTGAATGTCGTCAAAGATCATTTCTTTTTTGTCGTTGGCGAATTTTGCGATGGCCTTTCCGTCCGCGAGGTTTTGAGGAACACCGAGTGAATCTATTATACTCTTTCCGTCATTGCTGACGAGGTAGATTGTCTTGCCTTTTTCAATCTTGAAGTTAAGATAGAAAGTACCCTGTCTGGAGTCGCCGCTCGCGTAGAGGACGGCGCTCTGTCTTGGACCCAGTTTTGTCCTGAGGTCTCCCTTTGGAATGGAAGACTTCTTCAGGTTGTGGATGTCGTCGGTGACGAAGCATCCGCCGAAGTTGACGGTTCCCTGGGATTTGTTGAATACCTCTATCCATCCGTTGGCCTGACCGAAGTCATCCTTGAAGGAAACCACTGAGTCAGGAACGGCTACAACTTCAGAAATGATAAGGTCTGAGACGTTCTGGGCACGAAGGGCGGTGCCTGCGAATACAGTCGCCGCAAGCGTGATGATTGTCTTCAGAGTTCTGTTCATATTCATTTCTATAAGCCGTCAAATTAAAGAGGAAGATTGTCGTGCTTTTTAGCAGGGATGTCCTGGCGCTTGCCGCGAAGCTGCTCGAGTGCGCGGATTACGCGGAAACGGGTGTTTCTAGGCTCGATGACATCATCGATGTAACCCTTCTGTGCAGCCTGATAAGGATTGTTGAAGAGTTCCTCGTATTCTGCCTTCTTCTCTGCCCTTACCTTTGCCTTTTCCTCAGGATCTTCAACAGCCTTGAGGTCTTTTGCGTAGAGGACATTGACCGCACCGTCGGCGCCCATTACAGCCATCTGCGCTGATGGCCATGCGTAGTTGATATCGCCGCGGAGCTGCTTGCAGCTCATGACGATGTGGCTTCCGCCGTAGCTCTTCCTGAGGGTGACCGTAACCTTTGGAACGGTTGCCTCACCGTATGCGTAGAGAAGTTTGGCGCCATTGGTGATGATGGCTCCGTATTCCTGCTGGGTTCCGCAGAGGAAGCCCGGAACGTCTACGAGGGTTACGAGAGGAATATTGAAACTGTCGCAGAAGCGGACGAAACGCGCAGCCTTGCGGGATGCGTTGATGTCAAGCACGCCGGCAAGGAACTTAGGCTGATTGGCCACGACACCTACGCTGCGGCCGTTCATGTGCGCAAAGCCAACGATGATGTTCTTGGCGAAGTCCTTGTGAATCTCGAAGAACTTACCGTCGTCCACGATGCTCCTGATTACCTGTGACATGTCGTATGCCTTGTTAGGATTGTCAGGCACTATCTCATTGAGGAGGTCGTCAACCCTGTTGTAAGGGTCGTTTGTCGGAACAACCGGCGCCTCTTCCATATTGTTCTGTGGGATGTATGAGAGAAGTTCCTTGATGGTATCAAGTCCTTCCTGCTCGTTCTCGGCTGCAAAATGGGCCACACCGCTCTTTGTTGCGTGTACGCTGGCTCCACCGAGTTCCTCCTGGGTTACCTCTTCACCGGTTACGCTCTTTACGACAGCCGGTCCGGTAAGGAACATATAAGAGGTATTCTTTATCATGAGGGTAAAGTCAGTCAGTGCAGGGGAGTAGCAGGCTCCTCCGGCGCAAGGTCCGAATATTCCGGAAATCTGAGGAACCACTCCTGAAGAAAGGATGTTCCTTTCAAATATTTCACCGTATCCCGCAAGGGCGTCGATGCCTTCCTGGATACGCGCTCCGCCTGAGTCGTTGAGACCGATGCAAGGTGCTCCGTTCTGACGGGCCATGTCCATAACCTTGCAGATCTTCTCGGACATTGTCTTGGAGAGGGATCCTCCGGAGACTGTGAAATCCTGTGCGAAAATATATACCGGGCGACCTGAGATTGTACCGTGTCCGGTTACAACTCCGTCACCATCAAAATGCTGTTTGTCAAGACCGAAGTTTGTACAGCGATGCTGAACAAACATGTCGAACTCCTCGAAACTGCCTTCATCGAGAAGGAGGGCGATACGCTCACGCGCAGTGAGTTTACCCTTTTCGTGTTGCGCGTCGATTCTCTTCTGTCCACCGCCCAATTTGGCGTTGGCCTTCCTTTCGACGAGCGTCTTGATGTTTTCCTGCTGGATTCTCATAAGTTAAATAATTCAGTTTTTTTCTGGTTTTTGCATTTACGCAAGAGACAAAGATAAGAATAATTTAGTTCTTCCTCCCGTCTTTGGCCTAAGAGTGGTGTATGCGTCGAAGATGTGGTAAAAAACAAAAAAAGGAATTGACGTTTTGTCAATTCCTTCTTCATTTATTGTGTTTATTTTACTCTTCTGAGTCAGATGGCTTGAGAGTAGTGTAGACATTTGTAACGTCCTCGTCGTCCTCGAGAAGACCGGTGAGCTTGTCAAGGGTTGCCCTCTGCTCGTCGTTAACTTCCTTGAGGTCCACGTTAGGAATTCTTTCGAAACCACCGGAGATAAGTTCGAAGCCCTTGTCCTCGATGAATTTCTGAATCTGTCCGTATGCGCTGTAGTCTCCGTAGATGACAACTGTCTTTGTCTCGTTGTCGTCCTGGTCAACCTCAACCTGCTCGAAGAGTTCCTCTACACCGTAGTCGATCATTTCAAGTTCAAGCTCCTCGAGATCCATTCCTTCAGCTTCCTTGATTCTGAACACGCACTTGTGGTCGAACATGAAACTTACTGAACCGGATGTTCCGAGGGTGCCGCCGCACTTTGTGAAATAGCTGCGGACGTTTGCAACGGTTCTTGTGTTGTTGTCTGTTGCTGCTTCTACGAGGTATGCGATACCGAATGGGCCGTATCCTTCATATACGATCTCCTTGAAGTCACCCTGCTTGCTTTCTGTTGCCTTCTTGATTGCTCTTTCAACATTCTCCTTAGGCATTGACTCGCTGCGGGCCTCTGCCAGGAGGGCACGGAGACGTGGGTTGCCGGTGACATCAGCGCCACCCTGCTTTACCGCAATTGTAATTTCCTTTCCAAGTTTGGTGAAGACGCGGGCCATATGACCCCATCTCTTCAACTTCCTTTCCTTTCTAAACTCAAACGCTCTTCCCATAAAAATTATTCTGCCTTATTTTCGATACGTGAAATGTACTTGTCGATGTCGTATCCTTCCATTGTCTGTGGATACTTTTCCTTGATCTGCTTGTAGAACTTGAGGGCTTTCTCGTTGTTTCCGAGAGCCTCGCAAACCTCGCCAGCCTTACGGAGATAAGTTGCAGCGTACATGTTGTCAACTACGCCGGCAGCCTTCTCGAAATAGCCGAGAGCGGTCTTGTAATCCTCGAGACCTACATAAGCGTCACCGATGCAGGCTGCAGCCCTTGCTGCGAGAATCTCATCGGATCCCTTGTATTTCTTGAGGTAAGTGATGGCAGACTCAAAATTGCCGAGGTTGAACTCGCAGATTCCTGCGTAAAGAGTTGCAGCCTGGCTTGCCTTTGAACCGTACTCGTCGATAATCTGCTCGAATCCGAGGTTGTTGCCGTCACCCTTGAGGGCTACTTCATAATTCTGAGCTGCGAATGCTGCTTCAGCCGGATACATCTGAGCGGCTGCCTCGGCCTTTTTAGGCTGGAGATAGAACTTCTGATAGCAGAGAATAGATGCTGCAATTACGAGAACCACTGCAACTGCAGTGTAGATTGTGTTCTTGTTTTCGTTGAGGAAGGTCTCTGTTTTTGAGACTGTTTCCTGGATTTTCTCCTGCTGGAGTTCCTCTTTAGTTTCTTTTGCCATATTTTGATTAGTTTATTGTCTAGCCCACAAAAATAGCATAAAAAGTTCAATCTTACAATTATTGTTTCCATACAATTATTGGTAACTTTGTATTAGTTATGCCGTTTTTGAAAAAAATATTTATTCAGGATTTCAGGAATATAGCCTTTCAGGAATTGGAGTTTTCTCCGAACATCAACTGTATTTCCGGAAACAACGGTGAGGGCAAGACCAATCTCATGGATGCCATCTGGTATCTGTCCATGACAAAGAGCGCGTTTGCCCCTGCCGACCGTTTCAACGTGAGGTATGGTGCCGAAGGGTTTGCCATATCTGGAACATACAGTATGCAGAATTCCCTGGAATCACGTTTCAGCCTGAAATTCTCTCCTGGAGGGGAGAAGAAGATGGTAAGGGACGATAAGGCTTATCAGAGGATATCGGAACATATCGGCCTGATTCCTATCGTGATGGTTTCTCCTTCGGATACTTCTCTGGTTAGCGAGTCCGGGGAGGAAAGGCGCAAGTTCGTCAATTCCGTCCTTTCCCAGATGGACAGGGAGTATCTGGCTGCCTGCCAGCAGTATAACCGTCTTCTTCAGCAGAGAAACAGTGTGCTGCGCTCTCCGGATTCGGACAAGAGCCTTCTGGGTGTTTTCGATATGAGGATGGAGGAGCCTGCAAGAAAGATTTTCCAGACCAGGGCCGAGTTCGCTGCAAAGCTGTCTCCTGCCGTGGCAAGATATTATGCAAATCTGTCAGGAGGAGCGGAAGCCGTGAGCATCACCTATCGTTCCGACCTTCAGAAGGGCAGCCTTGTAGATATCCTCGAGGCCGGCCGTGAAAAGGATTTTGTTCTGGGTTATACCGGTGCCGGAGTACAGAGGGATGATTTCATTTTTACGATGGACGGCCATCCGATCCGCCGCGGCGGGTCCCAGGGACAGCAGAAATCTTTCCTGGTATCGCTCAAGTTTGCCCAATACGATATTATGAAGGAAAGCTGCGGTTTTGCTCCGATTCTTCTTCTGGACGACGTGTTCGATAAACTTGACATGACGCGTATTTCAAATCTTCTGTCGATGGTCGCCTCCAACGGAAGTGATTTCGGACAGATATTCATAACCGACAGTAACAAGGTCCGCATTCAGGGCATAGTTGACGGCATTACCGATGACAGGACTTATTTTGAAACGGTTGCCGGCAGTTTTACCAGGATATGACGATGGAACCAGCCAGACTTGAAAGAAAGAAAGCCGTCGAGATGAATGAACTCTTCAGGATGTTCGTCGACGATATGAAACTGGGCCCGGCGCTGAATACCCACAGGATATTCAAGGCTTGGGAACAGGCATCGGGTGCGGCTCAATTCACCCTGAAGAAGTTTTTTAGGGACGGGACGCTGTATATTACAACCAGCAGTTCAGTGGTGAGGAACCAGCTGTTTTTCCAGTCTGCGGAACTCGTCGACAAGATGAACGCGATACTTGAACAGGATGAATTGTTTTTAAAGGACGAGCCGAAGGTCGGCTATGTCAAAAAACTTGTATTGAAATGAAAAGACCAAGAATAGTGGCAGATTCGGCAATCCCTTTTCTCGAAGGGGTGTTCGAGCCTTATGCGGATATAGTATATAAGAAAGGCTGTGAGATTTCCAGGGAAGATGTCCTGGATGCTGACGCCCTTATCATAAGGACAAGGACAAAGTGCAACGCTTCGCTTCTTGACGGTTCCTCCGTAAAGATAATCGCAACTGCCACCATCGGAACTGACCACATTGACCTTGATTATTGCAGGGACAGGGGAATAGAAGTCCACAATGCCGCCGGATGCAATGCCGGAGGCGTAATGAATTATGTCTTCTCCGCCCTGTACGGCATATCAGCGCGAAAGTCCATCTCACTGAGCGGCCGCGTCTTTGGAATCATCGGCGTCGGCCACGTGGGAAAGAGGGTAGAGGAAGCCGCCAGGACGCTCGGTTTCCAGGTGCTCCGCTGTGACCCTCCAAGGGCAGAGGCGGAAGGTCAGGAGGGTTTCGTCTCCCTTCACGAACTTCTTGAGGCATCCGATATCGTAACGATGCACGTTCCGCTCACTCCCGAGACAAGGGGTATGGCGGACGAATCTTTCTTCGAAACCATGCGTGACGGCGCAATCTTTATCAACGCCTCCCGCGGAGAGGTTGTGAACGAGGCCGCGCTTAAAGCAAACCTGAAACGCTTTGACGCCGTTATTATCGACACCTGGAACAATGAGCCTGATATAGATACGCAGCTGCTGGATATGGTTGACGTGGCTACACCACATATCGCCGGATATTCATTCCAGGGAAAGCAGAACGGCACGTCGATGGCCGTAAAGTCGGTGGCCCATTTCTTTGGAATAAGCCAGCTTTACGATTTCTTCCCTGATACGCCTCAGGAGATGAGTCCTGTCGATATAGACATTACGGGAATGAATCAGGGTTCGCTCGCAGCCCGTTTCCAGTACAATTATCCTATTTTCTCGGACGACTTCATGCTTAAAACTGAACCTGAAGGGTTTGAGCGTCTTAGGAACGAGTATAATTACCGCAAGGAATTCAGTATTAAATCCATAAGAACTATGATGACACAAAGCGACATTAACCAGATTACCCTCAGGGGAATGACTCTTGACGACGTCGTATCCCAGGTAAAGCGATTCCGAAAGGGTTTCCCTATGATGAAGATTGTTGCTCCTGCAACGCCGTACAGAGGTATTTGCGTCCTTTCCGATGAGGAAATTGACGATGCTGTAATGTACGCCCGGACTGCTCCGGTTGCGGGACGCTGCAAGTTCGTTCCTGCTTCAGGCGCCGCTTCCAGAATGTTCAAGGATATCTTTGCCGATCTTGAGAAGGTTTCATCTGGTAGTGATGTCGCCCCGGATTCTCCGCTTGGACGTCTGGCATCCTCAATTGAGAAGTTTGCATTCTACACAGAGGACCTTTTCGGTAAGCCTGTGGATTCAATGGAATACAGGAAGAAGGTGGCTGAAACCCTGCTTAACGAACCGGGTCTTGCATATGGTAACAAGCCGAAGGGTGTCATCAAGTTCCACAGATATCCGGACGGGGAAGTGCGCACCTCATTTGCCGAGCATCTTGTAGAGGCCAATGCGTATATGAAGAATCCTGACGGAACCGCAAGGCTTATCGTGACAATCTCGCCGGAGCATCGCGAACTCTTTGAGAAAGCCTTCGCCGAGGTGAAGGATAAGTACGAGAAGAAATACAATGTAAGGTACGATATCCAGTTCACTTATCAGGACGTTTCCACCGATACCATCGCCGTTGACATGGACAACAAACCGTTCAGGACGGACGACGGTAAACTCCTCTTCAGGCCTGCAGGACACGGAGCCCTGATCAGAAACCTCAATATGGTGGAGGAGGAACTTGTGTCCATCAAGAATATTGACAATGTCTCCAACGACAAATACCTGGACATTACCGCGAGATATAAAATGGCTCTTGCCGGAGAGGCTCTTATGCTAAGAGATAAAATTTTTGGCTATCTTCGCGCCCTCGATCAGGAAACCGATGTGAATTCGGATTCCTGCAAGCATCTTTGCGACAAGATAGAGGCCTTCCTTGACAAGGAACTCTGCACTCAGTTGCCGCTGGTCAACAGCAACGCTGCCAGGGTTACGATTATCCGCAGCAAACTTGACCGTCCGATCCGTGTTTGCGGAATGGTGCGCAATGAGGGTGAGCCGGGAGGCGGACCTTTCATCGTTAAGAGCAAGGATGGCACTACCAACCTCCAGATTCTGGAATCAGTCCAGATCAATAAGGAGGATGCCGGTGCGATGGATGCCCTTGCCCATGCAACTCACTTCAATCCTGTGGATCTGATTTGCTGCATAAGGAATTACAAGGGAGAGAAGTTCAACCTCCTCAAGTATGTAGACGAAGAGGCTGGCCTAATGAGTATAAAGAGCTATCAGGGTCGTGAACTCAAGGCGTTGGAGCGCCCGGGCCTTTGGAACGGTGCGATGAGCGACTGGAATACCAAGTTCATCGAAGTCCCTCTTGAGACCTTCAACCCGGTTAAGGTCGTGCTTGACCTGCTGCGGCCCGCTCATCAAATGTAATAATGGTCTGGTTAACTGATTTATTTACTCAGCCTTCCTATTTGCAGGCTGTATTGTTAATGTCGATTGTCTGCGCCGTCGGCCTTGCCCTCGGACGCATTCAGGTCAAGGGTGTCACCCTCGGCGTCACATTCGTGTTCTTTGCCGGAATCCTTATGGGAGAAGTTGCCGACAGGTACGGCTTTTCCTATGACAGGAATATGATTTCCCTTGCTCAGAATTTCGGACTTATCGTATTCGTGTATGCCCTCGGAGTCCAGGTTGGACCGGCCTTCTTCCCGTCTTTGAGGAAAGGGGGAGTGAAGCTTAATCTGTACGGCCTGCTGCTGATGGCTCTCACCACGATGGCATCGATAGGAATCTACTTCTTCACCAGGGTGACGCTTTCGGATTCGATGGGCCTTCTGTGTGGAGCCGTAACCAATACTCCTATGCTCGGTGCCGCCCAGCAGTCTCTTCTGGATGTTTTCCCAGACAGGCTGGCTGATGCCAACGGTATGGCTACTGCCTGCGCCGTTGCCTATCCTTTCGGCGTTATCGGCGTGCTTGCGTGCATGATTATCCTCAGGTTTACAAGCCGTAACGAGCCTCAGGCTAAGACCGATCCTTCAGGAGACACTTATGTGGCTGAGTTCCACGTAAGCAATCCTGCCGTTTTCAATCTTCCAATCGGACAACTCCATACGATTACTCCAAAGAACATCATCATCTCACGTATCTACAAGAACGGAAAGGTGCTGATTCCGTCTTCCACCACCATCCTTGAAAACGGAGACCATCTTCTGTGCGTCCTTACCAAGGACAGCCTTGAGAGTTTCCGTGTCCTTTTCGGCGAGACAGATCCGGCAGACTGGAACCGTCCTGACATAGACTGGAACAAAATCGACAACAGCAATCTGGTGTCAAAGCACGTCCTTGTCACAAGGGAGGCCGTGAACGGAGTGAAACTCGGCTCGCTGAAGCTTAGAAACCAGTTCGACATCAATGTCACCAGAATCAACAGGGCCGGAATTCAGCTTGTGGCCTATCCTAATCTTCGCCTTCAGATTGGAGACCGTCTTACCATCGTAGGAACTGAGACAGCAATCAAGAAGGTGGGAGAGATTCTCGGAAACGAGGAGAAGGTCCTTCATACACCTAACCTCGTGGCAATTTTCCTCGGTATTTTCCTTGGAGTCATCCTAGGCTCGATTCCTTTCTTCATTCCTGGAATGAAACTTCCTGTTAAACTGGGAATCGCCGGCGGCCCTATCATAGTGGGTATCCTTTTTGGATCCATCGGCCCAAGGTTTAAGCTTTATACATATACCACAAGAAGTGCCAACCTGATGCTCAGGCAGATGGGCATCGTCATTTATCTTGCCTGCCTTGGACTCAGCGCAGGTGCCGGATTCTTTGACAAGGTACTCTCAATGCAGGGACTGCTCTGGATACTTGCCAGCCTGTTCATCGCCATCGCTCCCGTCCTTCTGACAGGATGGATCGCTTCAAAATGGGGCGGACTTGACTATGCGTCCAATGCGGGCATGCTCTGCGCCGCCATGGCAAACCCTATGGCGCTGACTTACGCTAACGCCAATGCCGACGATGAGAAGGCTTCGGAGGCTTATGCCACCGTTTATCCTCTGTCGATGTTCTTCAGGGTTATAAGCGCTCAGATGCTGATGCTTTTCCTGTTATAGCGTCTTTCCACTGAAGAGGCGTCAACCCGGAATATTTCAGGAAGGCTTTCCTGAGATTGGACCGGTCCGAAATCCCGACTATCAGCCTTATGCTGCCGGTCGGGATTTCCGGTTCCCTGACCATGATGTCCATGGCGTCGAGCACCTTGAGCCTGCATATCGTTTCCTTGAATGTCAGGTTGAAATATTTTCTGCAATACTGATTGAGAGCTTCCTGACTGACGTGCAGTTTGACCGTCAGGACGTGACCCGGAATGTTGTCACGGTATCCTTTGTTGATAATCCACTCCTCTATCCGGATGAATTGGTCCGGACTTATCTTCCCCTCATTTCTCATAACATATAAAATTAGTAAATGGTAGGAAAAAAGACTATTTTTGGGGGCTAAATCTTTTATAATGGCTTTGAATGTTTCAGTGGAGGAACTTAAGAAGATAAGGACTCCTTTCTATTTCTATGATATGGACCTGCTTGACAGGACTCTTCGGACTGTCAAAACCCTTTCCGACAGGTACGGAATCAGCGTACATTACGCCGTCAAGGCGAACAATGACAGCAGGATTCTTCGTAAGATATCGGAATACGGATTCGGGGCAGACTGTGTCAGCGGCAATGAGGTGCTTCTCTGTGCAGAGAACGGTTTCTGCGGCGAGAAGATTATGTTTGCCGGAGTAGGAAAGACCGACAAGGAGATTTACGATGCGCTTAAGACCGGAATCTATGCCTTTAACGTTGAGTCCGTTGAGGAACTGAAAAATATCGACGCCATGGCAGCCCACCTTGGAGTCAGGGCCCGTATTCAGCTCAGGATCAATCCTAATGTGGACGCCCATACGCACAGGTATATTACCACCGGCCTTGATGAGAACAAGTTCGGCATTACCAAGGAAGGATTCAAAGGTGCCGTTGAGGCCGTTAAGAATTGCTCTAATGTCGATTTCCTGGGAATCCAGTTCCATATCGGCTCGCAGATTACGGATGTGGAGAATATCTATGTCCAGGCCTGCAGGAAGATGAACGAGATAGTTGCTGAAATCGAAGCCCTCGGCCTGGAAGTCAGGAGTATAGACCTTGGAGGAGGCCTCGGTATTAATTATGAGGATCCGGATGCTGAACTTATTCCTGATTTCGCCACCTGGATGAAGACGGTTGCCGAGAATCTTAAGGTCAGATCCAATCAGGTTGTCCATATTGAGCCGGGCAGGTCAATTGTTGGCCAGTGCGGAAGCCTTATTGCAAGGGTGCTCTATGTGAAAAACGGTCAGAAAAAGAACTTCGCCATTGTAGACGCGGGTATGAATGACCTTATCCGACCAGCCCTCTATCAGGCTTATCATAAGACTGAGAATCTCTGCGCTGAGGCAGAGGGACGCGGAGCCGGGAAATATGACGTGGTTGGCCCTGTTTGTGAGTCCAGCGATGTGTTCGGCTCCGACAGGGAAATCGGACTTACGGAGAGGGGAGACCTCATCGCTATCCGCAGCGCCGGAGCTTACGGCTCAGTGATGGCAAGTATGTATAATGCGAAGCATTTCGCGCAGTCGGTCTATTCCGATGATTTGGCATCGGCAGAGAAACAGATCGACTGGTTTACAAGATAAAAATAGTATTAGATATGTTTGAGAACCTTAGTGAAAGACTTGAGAGGTCGTTCAAGATCCTCAAAGGAGAAGGAAAGATTACCGAGATTAACGTAGCGGAGACCCTTAAGGACGTCCGAAAGGCCCTTCTTGAAGCCGACGTCAGCTACAAAGTTGCAAAGGAATTCTGCGACAACGTGAAGACCGAGGCCATGGGACACAATGTCCTCACGGCAGTGAAGCCTCAGCA
>CADBMK010000034.1 GCA_902795785.1 uncultured Bacteroidia bacterium
GATAGAGATGCCTAAAGGCAACGTGGATTTTGACATAGAACTCTACAAGCTGGTTGCCCAGAGAATGGTTCTCGAGGCCGG
The DNA here is from genome assembly GCA_902795785.1 of uncultured Bacteroidia bacterium. Classification (GTDB taxonomy): domain Bacteria; phylum Bacteroidota; class Bacteroidia; order Bacteroidales; family UBA932; genus Cryptobacteroides. Next base: position 82 of record CADBMK010000034.1, read on the forward strand.
TGTTGACCTTTATATGCATTCTTCCCTCGTGGGCTGCCAGATGGCCGATAAAACTATAGAGAAAGTTTTCATCCAGAACAAGAGCGGCATAGAGGAGCTCGAAGCCGGCGTATTCATTGATTCCACCGGAGACGCAGACCTGGCCGAACTTTGCAAGGTTCCTATGATCTCTGATCTCAAGGGTGACCTTCAGCCACTGTCATTCTGCTTCGTTCTTTCAGGAGTCGATACCGAAAGCGAACTTCTCCAGAGATATATGTACCACGACGGCAAGCACGGACACAGCGAGTGCAAGCCAGTGCGCAACAGGCTTCTTGAACTCAAAGCCGCCGGCGAGGACATCCCTACATTCGGTGGCCCATGGTTCAACCACGTGATGCACGCGGGCAGCGTGGCAGTCAACATCACCCGAAGCGCTGCAAACTCAACGGACAACAGAAACTTCACCGATGTGGAGATGCGCCTTAGAGAGGACATCTACAAGTTCACGGACCTCCTTAAGCGCAACTTCCCTGAATTCAAGGACTGCTACGTAAGTTCAACCGCGCCTCAGGCCGGTGTACGCGAGTCCCGCAGAATCAAGGGCGTTCATATAGTCACCGCAGAGGATTACATCAACGCCATCAAATACGATGACAGCGTTTCCCGCGGAGCCCACGTCATTGACATCCATTCAAGCAAGGGCGATAACCAGACCGTCATCGAACTCAAGCAGGCAGCATACATTCCATACAGGGCGCTGATAACCGAGGAGTATCCTAACCTTCTGGTTGCAGGACGATGCGTATCTTCAGACCGCACGGCCAACGCTTCCCTCCGAGTTCAGGCAAGCTGCATGGGACTTGGACAGGCTGCCGGTGCGGCAGCGGCACAGAGTATAACCGAAAAATGTTCCGTCCAGAAAATCAATACTGAGAAACTTGTCGGAACCCTGAGAAAATGGGGAGCCTTCGTTTAACCGTTCTGACGCTGGGCATAGCAATGCTTGCCGCGTCGTCCTGCGCCACTTCCGGCAGGCAGGACTCTTCCGATGTAACCGTACGCATTGCCACATACAATGTGGGAGCATTTCATAAAAGCGGAATGGATTCCACTCCTATGATTGCTTCTATGATGAAAGAAACCGGCGTCCAGATCATTTCCCTCAACGAGCTGGACAGTTGTACGGCAAGGCACAACAGTTTCCAGATTGAAGAGTTTGCAAAACAGATGGTAGGCTGGGGCTACAAATTTGCTCCTGCTATGGATTACCAGGGTGGAAAATACGGAATAGGCATAGCCTGGAGCAAGGATTTCACTCCCGTAAAAACCGATGCAATCATTCTGGACAAGGCCGACGGGGCTGAGCAGAGGGCGCTTGCTGTGGCAGAGTTCGACAGATTCGTATTCTGCTCCTGCCATCTTGACCACGTTACTGAGAACGCCAGGCTCGTCCAGGCCGGAATCATAACGGATTACGTCAAGGCTCATTACGGAGATTCAGACAAGCCGGTCATCCTGTGCGGAGACTTCAACGACGAGCCCGACAGCCGTCTTCTCAAGATGCTGGAAAAGGACTGGAAAATCATATCACCGGATGGGTTCACTATCCCGTCAAACAATCCCCGCAAGAGAATCGACTTCATAATGGTGAACAGAAATTGCTCTCAGTGGGTTGAAGTGTTCTCGGCAGAAGTTCGGACTGAATTCAGCACCGGTGACGTCAAACTGGCTTCAGACCACCTGCCAGTTGTGATGACTATAAACTTCCCTCCTTGTTCTCAAAGAAAGCGCAAGGGACGCCCCTGAGGCTGCGTCCGTCCACGGACATGCACATTCTGCCTCCGTATGTGTTAATATCAATGGTAAAAGGCTGAAGGCAGCCTTGCGGACTCCGTCCTTTGCATAGCCGCGTCCCTGGAAGAGCATCTGCACTTGGGCCGATGAATAAAACGCCCGTCAGCAGTAATACAGAAATAAAGAAGTAAGTACATATTCACGACGTATACAAGGGGCTGGGACAATCTGTACGTAAATTGTGATAAAGTGTACTGAATTTGTGATGAAGTCTATTGACGATAATACCTATATTGGACATACTAAAACAATGACCATGAAAAGAATAATCGGATTCATTTCAACCCTGCTGCTTTTTGCGGCCTGCCAGAAGGAAACTTCAGAGCCGTCGTATATAGTCCAGGTATCGCTGGGAAGCTGGAACGCTCCCCTTTACAGCGCCGGGCAGATAATCGGTAAAATCGACACCGTTACCCAAATGATTCCGGTGGAGAAAGTGATCATAGGATGGA
>CADBMK010000035.1 GCA_902795785.1 uncultured Bacteroidia bacterium
CAAAAAGAAAAACGCCCTGACCAAGAAGTTCCTGAGCCAGGGCGCTGTATCGGGGAGAAGGTTTATATGGTTACCTTGAAGCCATATATCTTGCCGTTCTCAAGCGTGAGTTTGGAATATATTGTCTTACGCATGTCGCAGCCTGGGAATACAGTAACACTATTACGGCGCTCTTCTTCGTCGTCGTAATAGTTGCCTCCGAACTGGAAGCACAACTCATATCCCGCCTCGAGGTCTTTGTCAAAGCGAACAGGCACAAAGAATGTCTTTTCGACCAGATCCTCGTCCATCAACGTAAGATCGCTGTAATTGCCGGAGTCTAACAGATAATAGTCCAGTGGGCCTCTCTCAATTGTGAATGGCTCGCCTGTATAGCTACCTGTGGTCACATCCAAGCCAGAAAACCGAACAAAGACCGGATCACCATTAACTCCCCACTCTTCCTCCTCTTCTGAGTCTGGATCAATGCTCTTGATGCGGATGGAATTGACTCTTGCCTGGTCAAAAGGCGAGCCGGGAGGCGCCTCATATGGAAAATTCCTGAGCGTCACCTCGATGCGGAATACTGCAAACTGGTGCTCAAAGTACACGTGTGCAACATCTTCGGATACTGTTACCTCGCCCAACATTAGATCAACGTCAGAAACAGAAGACGGATCATCGTGTTGAAGGGCGCCTAGAGCAGTCGAAAGATTTCTCATATAAATAGTCGGAGAGCCCTCCCTCACGCCATCGAAGATTGAATTGCCCGCATACGTATTAACGGAAGGATAAAGGCAGATAATCTTATCACCTTCGTTTCCGTTCCATGTGCCGGTGAACTCCGCTTTCTTGCGGCCTGCTTCTCCGTTAGAAACGAACTCGTCAACAGCGGTAATTCCATTTGCTCCAAAAGAGACAACAGTAATACTTTCATCAGAATCCCAGAATCCTTCCAAAGTCTTGTCGTCCGTGTAGTCATAGATTGTCTTCGTACCCACTGGGGAAACCACGGATGCCTGGATTTTCATTGGAACGCCTTCCTTCTTCTCAACTGGCGTCTTTTGGCAACTGTTCATCAGCACGACCGCGCAGGCCGTCATTACAATACTGGTTATAATGCGTTTCATCTTACAGACAATTAATGGGTTAAAAATCCAAATCCCAGCCGTGGTCCATATCTGGAACCTCTCCGCTATTACAGATAATATCTTCCGACTGGACCTCGACGACCTTCATCACAGGTGTTTCATAGGTGATCATGCGTAAATCTTCCATTGGGTTCGTGAATAACGTCTAAATAATTGACACGATTAAACTTCCGTTCCAAATACAAATAAGTACTTGAAACGGAAGGCAAAGTTATAAAAACAATTTTTATTAACGAATAATCTTTAATCTCAATACTCTGATAGGTCTGTTAGCTCCTTAGGAACGAAACCGCACTTTTTCAATTCATAATTATTTTTCCATATAAACCCACGTTAATCCTGGGCCGACAATCTCATCTTTATATGGTCTAAACCCTTCGCGGAGATAGAATTCGTATGGTGTCGGAACTTGCTTGCAGGTGCAAAGCCAAGCACGATTGTGAGGAAGGAGCCGCTGGATTTCTCGGAACAACTGCTTTCCGATGCCTTGTTGTCGATATTCGGGTAATACCATCAATCGCCCCATGTAAAGTGAACCGTCTTTTACATTGCCTCGGATGGAGCCAATGATACGTCCTTCGTCGTCCAGCATTTTCAGCGTCGTACATTCTGCAAAATCCTCGTATGCATGTTCCAGCGTCTCCGTCATTGGCAGTGCATCTTCCCAGCCCAGCTCTATGCATTGTGGGCCAAAGGCCTTGTGTTGCAGTTTCTGAAGTTCAGGAACATCCTGTATAGTTGCTAATTCTATTTTCATTTTCTATAATGACTTTCCTAATTCAAAAGCCTCGTTTAAGGCATTGGTCTTTTTGATATCGCCCTTATCCTTGATGCCACGAACTAACACGCGACCGACATCCTCTAACTTGAAGAAGTTCAGGCAAAGCTGGTATTGCGCGAGGATGCTGTCGAAGAGTTCTGGAAGTGTGGCGGCACCAACAAGCAGCAACGCCATTTTCTTGATGGGGAACGTATCCCTGATAGGATTATGACAGCGATCGATGACGGCCTTCAGCTGTGCACTCAATCCATAGAAATACACAGGCGATGCTACCACGAGCATATCGGTATGCGCCATCTTCTCGTAGATAATCGCCATATCGTCCTTCTGAGCACAAAGATG
>CADBMK010000036.1 GCA_902795785.1 uncultured Bacteroidia bacterium
CAGGTTGGAATGGCCGAGTTCAATTTCAAGAAATGCGATTTCATCAGAAGCTATGTCCCGGTTCCGGCTCCAAGCGAGCCTGCAATCGCCGAGGCTGTCAAGATGATAGATGCCGCAAAGAAGCCATTCGTTGTGTACGGCCAGGGAATCGTTCAGTCAGGTGCTGAAAAGGCTCTTGCAGCCTTCCTTGACAAGGCAGGTATCCCTGCGGCTTCAACCCTCCTTGGACTTAGCGCGCTTCCTTCCAACAACCCTCATTATAAGGGAATGGTTGGAATGCACGGCAATGTCGCCGCCAATGTCATGACTCAGAACTGTGACCTTCTTATCGCTGTCGGCATGCGTTTTGACGACCGTGTTACGGGAACCACCGCCACATACGCCAAGCAGGCTAAGAAGATCCACATCGACATTGACGCTTCTGAAATAGGAAAGAACATACCTGTGGACCTGGGTATACTTGGAGACGCCAAGACCGTTCTCGAGAAACTCACCTCAGCAGTTAAGGCCGCAAACCATGACGAGTGGGAAAAGACGGCCCAGAGGTGTTACGAGGTTGAGAATGCCAAGGTCATCAATCCAGAAGTACATCCTGGCAAGGGATATATCAATATGGGCGAGGTTGTGGATACGGTTGCAACCGTTGCAAAGGGCGAGGCCATTGTCATTACCGACGTGGGCCAGAACCAGATGCACGCAGCCCGTTATTCCAAGTTCGTCAATACCCGCAGCATGGTTACATCCGGCGGCCTCGGTACGATGGGATTCGGACTTCCGGCAGCAATCGGCGCAAAGATTGCCGAGCCAAAGCGTCCTGTTGTCCTTTTCCTCGGTGACGGCGGTCTTCAGATGACAATCGAGGAACTCGGTACCATCATGCAGGAAGGCACCGGCGTAAAGATTGTCCTTTTGAACAACAACTGGCTTGGTAACGTACGTATGTGGCAGGAACTCTTCTGGAACGAGAGATACTCCTATACCAGAATGTTAAATCCTGATTACGGCAAGATCTCCAACGCTTACGGTATTTCGTACAGGCTTGTGGAGAAGAGGGAGGACCTTCAGGATGCCGTAAAGGAAATGCTCTCAAACGACGAGCCTTTCCTTCTGGAGGTCAGGGTAGTCGAGGAAGGCATGGTCTTCCCGATGGTCCCTCCGGGAAAGAGCGTGGACGAAATTATGCTTACAAAAGACGAATGGTTTAAATAGGAATGGAGATGGAAAACGAAAACATACTTTATACAGTAACGGCATATACAGAGAATCAGGTGGGTCTTATGAGTGCTATTGCCAGCATTTTCACAAGACGAAGCCTCAATATCTGGTCCCTCTCCGTATCCGCATCGGCCATTAAGGACGTCCACAAGTTCACCATTACGACCCATACCACCAAGGAAAAGATTATGGCCGTAGTGAAACAGATAGAGAGAAGGGTGGATGTCATCAAGGCTTTCTATTATGTGAATGACGATATCATTTACAGGGAACTTGCCCTCTACAAGGTGGAGACCTGCAATCTTCTTGAGAGCAACGCACTTGAGGAACTCCTTCACAAGCGCAATGCCCGCATCCTTGAGATGAACAAGAATTTCACCGTTCTCCAGAAGACCGGACACTGCGAGGAAACTCTGGCCCTGTATGAGGACCTTAAGAAACTCGGACCGGTGCTCCAGTTTACACGCTCAGGACGAATCGCCGTAACAAAGGGAGAACACGAATATGTGGATGAGTTCCTGGCTGAGCGTGAGATTGAAAGATTGAAAATTGAAAAGTAAAATTATAATTGTTTTTTAACCAATAGTATTATGGCAAAAATGAACTTTGGCGGTGTAATCGAAAATGTAGTTACCCGCGATGAATTCACTCTCGAGAAGGCTCGTGAGATTCTCAAAAACGAAACTATCGCAGTCCTTGGTTATGGTGTACAGGGTCCTGGCCAGTCACAGAACCTTCGTGACAATGGTTTCAATGTTATCGTCGGCCAGCGTCCTGGCAAGACATACGAGAAAGCCGTAGCTGACGGTTGGGTTCCTGGCAAGACCCTCTTCTCAATCGAAGAGGCTGCACAGAGAGGTACAATCGTTATGTGTCTCCTTTCAGATGCCGCTGTTATGTCAGTATGGCCTAAACTTAAGCCATATCTTACAGCAGGAAAGGCTCTCTACTTCTCACATGGTTTCGCCATTACCTGGAGCGACCGTACAGGATGCGTTCCACCTAAGGATATCGATGTAATCATGGTTGCACCTAAGGGTTCAGGTACTTCACTCCGTACCATGTTCCTCGAAGGCCGCGGTCTTAACTCTTCATATGCAGTTTATCAGGATGTAACTGGAAGGGCCGCTGACCGTACCCTCGCCCTCGGTATCGGTATCGGATCAGGCTATCTTTTCGAAACAACATTCCAGCGTGAGGCTACCTCTGACCTTACCGGTGAGCGCGGATCCCTCATGGGAGCTATCCAGGGTCTTCTCCAGGCTCAGTATGAGGTTCTCCGTGAGCACGGTCACTCTCCAAGCGAGGCATTCAACGAGACTGTAGAGGAGCTTACCCAGTCACTTATGCCTCTCTTCGCACAGAAGGGTATGGACTGGATGTACGCTAACTGCTCAACAACTGCACAGCGCGGCGCACTTGACTGGTACCCACGTTTCCACGATGCTGTTAAGCCTGTCCTTGAGTGGCTCTACCTCTCAGTTAAGACTGGTAATGAGGCTCAGATCTCAATTGACAGCAACTCTAAGCCGGATTACCGTGAGAAGCTCAACAAGGAACTCGAGGCTCTTCACAACAGCGAGATGTGGCGTGCTGCCGAGACTGTACGTCAGCTTCGTCCTGAGAACGAGAAGAAGTAATCTCATTTAAATATCATCATTAAGACCTGTCCCGGACAGGGACAGGTCTTTTAAAAATACACACTCTATCACTTTTATATATAATGGACAACAACAGAGTTTTTATTTTTGATACGACACTCCGCGACGGAGAGCAGGTGCCGGGATGCCAGTTGAATACGGTTGAAAAGATTCAGGTAGCAAAGGCCCTTGAGGAGCTAGGCGTTGATGTCATCGAAGCGGGTTTTCCGGTTTCTTCTCCGGGAGACTTCAATTCAGTGATAGAGATCTCCAAAGCTGTAACCTGGCCTACAATCTGCGCGCTTACACGTGCGGTGGAGAAGGATATAGATGCGGCTGCGGACGCTTTGAAGTATGCAAAGCATAAGAGAATCCATACCGGTATCGGTACATCGGAGTCTCATATTCGTTACAAGTTCAACTCTACTCCTGAAGAAATACTCGAGCGTGCGGTCAAGGCCGTGAAATATGCCAAGAAGTATGTGGAGGATGTGGAGTTCTATGCTGAGGATGCAGGACGTACCGACAACGAGTACCTTGCGAGAGTGGTTGAAGCCGTTATCGCAGCAGGCGCTACTGTCGTCAACATCCCTGATACCACGGGCTACTGTCTTCCAAGCGAATACGGCGCCAAGATCAAGTACCTCATGGATCACGTCCAGAATATTGACAAGGCTACGATTTCAACGCATTGTCACAACGACCTCGGAATGGCGACGGCCAATACAATGGCCGGTATACTCAACGGAGCGCGTCAGGTAGAGGTGACCATTAACGGCATTGGAGAGCGTGCCGGAAATACCGCTCTCGAAGAGATTGCGATGATTCTCAAGTGTCACAAGGGAATCGGCATCGACACCAACATCAATACCCAGAAGATCTATCCTCTGAGCCGTATGGTGTCCAACCTGATGAATATGCCTGTTCAGGCTAACAAGGCTATCGTCGGAAAGAATGCGTTCGCACACTCTTCAGGAATTCATCAGGACGGCGTCCTGAAGAATGTCCAGACTTACGAGATCATCGACCCGCACGACGTAGGTGTCGATGACAACAGCATCGTGCTTACCGCAAGAAGCGGCCATGCGGCAGTCAAGTATCGTCTCGAGTGCCTTGGCGTCAAGGTTGATGGCGAGAAACTCGACAAGATTTACACTGATTTCCTTGCCCTCGCCGACAAGAAGAAGCAGGTTAATGATGACGATCTCCTTGTACTTGCGGGTGCGGAGCGTGCCGAGTCTCATCATATCAAGCTTGATTACCTCCAGGTTACCACCGGTAAGGGACTCCAGCCTGTTGCAAGCATCGGCCTTGAGATTGCTGGTGAGAAGTTCCAGGCTGCCGATACGGGTAACGGTCCTGTGGATGCGGCCATCAACGCCCTCAAGCAGATTATCCGCCGCAAGATGACCATCAGGGAATTCACCATCCAGAACATCAATTCAGGTTCTGACGATATGGCTAAGGTTCATATGCAGGTAGAATTCAACAAGCACGTATATTATGGCTTCGGTGCGAACACCGATATTGTTACAGCATCTGTAGAGGCCTACATTGATTGTATAAACAAATTTGTGAAATAACAGGATGAACACTTTATTCGACAAGATCTGGGACAGCCACGTAGTCTCTCTCATCGAGGACGGCCCTACCCAATTGTATATCGACAGGCTTTACTGCCACGAGGTGACCAGCCCGCAGGCCTTCGACGGCCTTCGCGCCAGGGGCATCAAATGTCTCCGCCCGGAAAAGATTTTCTGTATGCCGGACCACAACACTCCGACACACGACCAGGATAAGCCTATCGAGGATCCTGTTTCAAGAAAGCAGGTTGATACTCTTGCAAAGAATGCAGCGGAGTTCGGTCTTAACCACTTCGGAATGAATACGATTAAGAATGGTATCATCCATGTCGTAGGACCTGAAAGAGGCCTTTCACTTCCGGGTATGACCATCGTCTGCGGCGATTCACATACTTCCACCCACGGTGCAATGGGTGCCGTTGCCTTCGGTATCGGTACGTCTGAGGTGGAGATGGTAATGGCCAGCCAGTGTATCCTCCAGTCCAAGCCTAAGTCAATGCGCATCCGCGTAGAGGGTCAGCTTGGAAAGGGTGTTACCGCCAAGGACATCGCCCTTTATCTCATGATGAAGCTTACCACTTCTGGTGCCACCGGATATTTCGTTGAGTATGCTGGCTCTGCCGTCAAGTCTCTTTCAATGGAGGGACGTCTTACTCTCTGCAACCTTTCAATCGAGATGGGTGCGCGCGGAGGTTTCATCGCTCCTGACGAGACTACATTCGAGTATATCAAGGGCCGCGAGTATGCTCCTAAGGGAGATGACTGGGACAAGGCCGTAGAATATTGGAAAACTCTCAAGAGCGGCGACGATGCCGTATTTGACAAGGAACTTGTCTTTGATGCCGCTGATATCCAGCCAATGATTACCTACGGTACAAACCCTGGAATGGGAATGCCTGTTACGGGATCTATTCCTGCTGATGCGGCAAAGAAATCCCTGGATTATATGGGGCTTCAGGCAGGGGAGAAACTCCTTGGAAGAAAGATTGACTATGTTTTCCTTGGAGCCTGCACGAACGGCCGTATCGAGGACTTCAGGGCCTTCGCTTCTATCGTCAAGGGTAAGAAGAAGGCTGACAACGTCACGGCATGGCTTGTGCCTGGTTCCTGGATGGTACTCGACCAGATCAAGAAGGAAGGTCTTGACACCGTTCTGGCTGAGGCCGGATTCGAGATTCGCCAGCCTGGCTGCTCGGCTTGTCTTGCAATGAACGACGACAAGATTCCTGCAGGAAAATATGCGGTATCTACAAGCAACCGCAACTTTGAAGGCCGTCAGGGCCCAGGTTCGAGAACATTCCTCGCCAGCCCTCTTACTGCAGCCGCTGCAGCGGTTACGGGCGTAGTGACAGATCCAAGAACTTTAATCTAGTAAGAAATGAAAGCAAAATTCGATATAATCACCAGTACCTGTGTTCCTCTTCCTCTTGAGAACGTGGACACGGACCAGATTATTCCTGCCCGTTTCCTCAAGGCTACGACCAGGGAGGAGAAGTTTTTCGGAGACAATCTCTTCAGGGACTGGCGCTATGATTCTGACAACAAACCAAAGGCGGGCTTTGTTTTCAATCAGCCTGCATTCAGCGCCGCTCCTTCAGAGGGCGTTCACCAGATTCTGGTTGCCGGCAAGAACTTCGGTTCCGGTTCCAGCCGTGAGCACGCAGCCTGGGCTATTGCAGGTTATGGCTTCAGGGTTGTAATCTCAAGCTTCTTCGCCGATATCCACAAGAATAACGAACTTAACAACTTCGTGCTTCCTGTAGTGGTTTCAGAAGGCTTCCTTGCAGAACTCTTCGAAAGCATCAAGAACGATCCTCAGATGAAGGTTAAGGTTGACGTGCCTAATCAGACGGTTACCAACCTTGCTACCGGAAAGAGCGAGAAGTTTGAAATAAACGGATACAAGAAATACTGTCTTATGAATGCCCTCGACGACATCGACTATCTTCTCCAGCAGAAGAGCAAGATCGAGGCATATGAGAACAAATAAAGAATAGAAATGGCTGCCAGAATTGAAATAATGGATACGACTCTCCGTGATGGAGAGCAGACCGCCGGCGTTTCTTTCAATGACGAGGAAAAGGTTGCTATTGCAAAACTTCTCATTGAGGAACTCAAGGTCAACCGAATTGAGGTCGTGTCCGCCAGGGTATCGACGGGAGAGCACAAGGCGTTTGAGAATATCTGCGCCTGGGCTGCGAAGGCTGGATGTCTCGATAAAATCGAGGCTCTCGGATTCGTAGACAACGGCATTTCCATCGACTGGATTTCAGAGTCTGGCGGAAAGGTGATGAACCTGCTTGCAAAAGGATCCCTGAATCATGTCACCAGGCAGCTTGGTAAGACTCCGCAGGAACATTGGGACGATATTCTCTCCAACGTGAACATGGCGGTTTCAAAGGGGCTCTCAATCAACCTCTATCTTGAGGACTGGAGCAACGGCATGATCAGTTCTCCGGACTATGTCTTCAATATGATTGACGCCCTTAAGGATGCTCCAATCAAGCGTTTTATGCTTCCTGACACCCTTGGCGTCCTGAATCCGGAGCAGACCTTCGCCTTCTGCAAGAGGATGGTGGAAACCTATCCTGACCTCCATTTCGATTTCCACGGCCATAACGATTATGACCTTGCCGTGGCCAATACCATGGCTGCAATCCGTGCGGGAATCCAGGGCGTCCACGTCACCGTGAACGGACTTGGCGAGCGTACGGGAAACACCCCGGTGGCAAGTCTTGCGGGTGTGCTGAACGATCATCTCCACGTGGAGAATACGATTGACGAGAAGCGCCTGACCCACGTCTGCCAGTATGTGGCTAGCATCTCGGGCATCAGGATTCCTGCCAACAGACCTATCGTTGGAGAGGCGGTATTCACCCAAAGCGCCGGCATCCATGCCGACGGTGACAACAAGGGACATCTTTACGAGAACAACCTTCTCCCGGAGCGTTTCGGAAGGGTTCGTAAATACGCCCTCGGAAAGACTTCCGGCAAGGCAAACATCAAGAAAAACCTTGATGAACTTGGCATCACCCTTACTCCCGAGCAGATCAAGCTCGTTACCAAAAGGGTTGTGGAACTTGGAGACAAGAAGGAGGACGTCACCACGGAGGACCTTCCATTCATCATCTCGGATGTCCTGAAAGGGGAGTTCTCCGCTCAGAAGGAGAATATCAAGATTGTAAACTACAGCCTTCAGTTAACAAGGAGCATGAGGCCTGTGGCCACAATCAGAATCAGCATCGACGGAAAGGAATACGAGGAAGTGGCCTCCGGAGCCGGTCAGTACGACGCCTTCATGAAGGCACTCTGGAAGGTCTATGACAAACTCGGAAAGATGCACCCTAAACTTACCGATTATGCGGTAAGCATTCCTCCGGGAGGAAAGACCGACGCCCTCGTCCAGACTGTCATCACCTGGGACAACGGAGGCAACGAACTTAAGACCAGGGGCCTCGACGCCGACCAGACTGAGGCGGCAATCAAGGCAACCGTCAAGATGCTTAACATCATTGAAAATTTAAAATAGACACAATATGAAACTTAAAATCGCAAAGCTTCCTGGCGACGGTATCGGACCGGAAGTAGTAGAACAGGCTGTCAAGGCAGTTAATGCAGTGGCAAAGAAATTTGGTCATGAAGTTGAATATTCTTTCGGTCTCGTAGGAGCATGCGCTATCGACAAGACTGGCTCAGCTTTCCCGGATGAAACATTCCAGACCTGTCTCAATGCTGACGCAGTCCTCTTCGGAGCAGTAGGTGATCCACGCTTCGACAATGACCCTACCGCCAAGGTGCGTCCTGAGCAGGGCCTTCTCGCAATGAGAAAGCAGCTTGGCCTTTTTGCCAACCTCCGTCCTGTTGAGACTTTCAAGAGCCTGATCCACAAGAGCCCTCTCAAGGAGGAACTTGTTGACGGCGCCGACTTCCTCTGCGTCCGCGAGCTTACCGGCGGTATGTACTTCGGTGAGAAGGGCCGCAAGGATAACGGCGATACCGCTTATGATACCAATCTCTACCATCGTTTCGAGGTTGAGCGTATCCTCAGGCAGGCCTACCAGTATGCAATGCAGCGCCGCAAGCACCTTACCGTCGTAGACAAGGCCAATGTCCTCGAATCAAGCCGCCTCTGGAGGCAGATCGCCCAGGAAATGGCTCCTCAGTATCCTGAGGTTACTACAGACTTCATGTATGTGGATAACGCTGCGATGAAACTCATCACCGGACCTAAGTTCTTTGACGTCCTCGTTACCGAGAACACATTCGGAGATATCCTCACCGACGAGGCAAGCTGCGTTTCAGGTTCTATGGGACTTCTGGCTTCCGCTTCAATCGGAGAGCATACCGGAGTGTTCGAGCCTATTCACGGTTCATATCCTCAGGCAGCAGGCAAGAATATCGCAAACCCTCTTGCCACCATCCTTTCAGCAGCGATGATGTTTGAATATGCCTTCGGTCTTATGGAAGAAGGAATGGCCATCCGCAAGGCTGTTGCAAAGAGTATCGACGAGGGTATCGTTACAGAGGATCTCGCCGCAGGCGGAAAGGCATACTCAACCTCGGAAGTAGGTGACTGGGTTGCCGCAAATATCTAACAGAGTGTATTTAAAACCTTATATTATGGCAGCAGAATTAGACTGGTCCAGCCTTGGATTTCATTTCAGGCCGACCAACAAAATCGTAGTAAGTTACTATAAGGAAGGACAGTGGTCCGCTCCTGTGACGACGTCGGATTTTACCGTCGCGCTCAATTGCTTCGCCAATGTGTTCCATTACGGAAGCGCCTGCTTCGAAGGCCTTAAGGCTTTCAGGGGCAAGGACGGCAAGGTGCGCCTTTTCCGTCCGGATGAGAATGCAAAACGTTTGAAAAGCAGTGCAGAACGTCTTGGCATCGGGGCTGTCCCGGAGCAGATGTTCACCCAGATGTGTCTTACCGCGGTGAAGGAGAACATTGACTTCCTTCCTCCGTACGGATACAACGCTTCAATGTATATCCGTCCTGTCATTATAGGTACAACACCTGGTATAGGCGTAAGTTCTTCTGCAGAGGCCATGTTCATCGTAATGGTTGCTCCGGTGGGAACCTATTCCGGCAAGAAGAGCCTTACTCCTCTTACTGCTACTGTTGCCAGAAACTACGACCGTGCCGCTCCTAACGGAACCGGACGTTTCAAGGTTGCAGCCAATTATGCAATTTCACTCTTCCCGTACAATATGGCCCACAGCCAGGGATACGGTGAACTGCTCTTCCTCGATCCGGCTACTCATACCTACATCGACGAGTTCGGCTCATCAAACTTCCTTGCAATTCAGGGCAACAAGTACGTAACCCCGCTTTCTGACAGCATCCTGCCGTCAATTACCAACAAGTCTCTCCAGCAGGTGGCCCTGGATCTCGGACTCACCGTCGAGAAGAGAAAGATAGCCCTTGAAGAGGTTGCCGATTTCGATGAAATCAACGCTTGCGGTACAGCAGTGGTCATCACTCCTATCAAGTCCATCGACGATAAGGCCAGACTTGAGGACGCCGCTCCTGTCAAGACTTACAATATGCCTTCTGGTGAGGAGGTCGGAAAGACGAGTAAGAAGATTTATGACCGCATCCGTGGTATCCAGGACGGTATTGAAGAGGATATCCACAACTGGTGCGTTTTCCTTGACTAATTTTAGATATTGTTATTGTAAATGCCAGTAAGAATTCCGGACAGATTGCCTGCCATTGAGCTTCTCAAGAAGGAGAACATCTTCGTGATGGACGATACCCGTGCTGCATCGCAGCAGATTCGCCCTCTGAAGATTGTCATCCTTAACCTGATGCCGCTCAAGATCACGACTGAGACAGACCTGATCAGACTCCTGTCAAATACTCCGCTTCAGCTTGACATCACGTTCATGAAGCTGAAGAGCCATACATCCAAGAACACTCCTATCGAGCACATGCGGATGTTCTACCACGATTTCGAGACTCTCAGGAATCAGAAGTTCGACGGTATGATCATCACCGGAGCTCCGATAGAGATGATCAGTTTCGAGGAGGTTACCTACTGGCCGGAAATCAAGGAGATATTCGACTGGTCCAGGACGCACGTCTTCAGTACGATGTTCATCTGCTGGGCGGCCCAGGCCGGACTGTATCACTTCTACGATATTCCTAAGAAGCTTCTTCCGATGAAGCGTTTCGGAATATTCCCGCAGAGCATCGTAACTCCTGAGCCGATTCCTCTTTTCAGAGGATTCGACGATACTTTCAACATGCCCCAGAGCCGTCACACCCAGGTGGACGACGATGCCATCAAGGCAAACGGCAAGTTGAGGATCCTGGCCGAGTCAGACAAGAGCGGAATTGGAATTGTTATGGCAAGGGAAGGCAGGGAAATCTTCATTACCGGCCATCTGGAGTACGCTCCGTATACTCTGGATGCGGAGTACCGAAGGGACAAGGACGTCCGTCCTGATGTCGGTTTCCCTGAGAACTACTATATTGACAATGATATGGACAAGGGTGTCCACGTGACGTGGAGAGCTGCCGCCAACCTGTTCTACAGCAACTGGCTCAACTACTACGTCTACCAGGAGACTCCTTACAATATCGATGACATCAAATAAAAAAGAGACCGCAAGGTCTCTTTTTTATAGTATTAGAAGCAGTCTTTGAGGATGCCGACGATGTTCTTGGCTTTACCCATCGTGTAGAAATGGACGGCAGGAACTCCGTGGGCAATGAGGTCCTTGCACTGGGCTTTGCACCATTCGGCTCCGATTTCGTAGATGGCGTTTTTGTCGTCTCCGGCGGCGTTGATCTGATTTGTCAGTTCTGACGGAATGTCAAGAGAGAATGACTGAGGCAGGAGTTCAATATGCTTTTTTGTGGAAATCGGCTTGAGGCCTGGAATGATAGGAACGGTGATACCGGCCTGGCGGCATTTTGCCTCGAAGTCGTAGAAGACCTTGTTGTCGAAGAACATCTGGGTTATGATGTAATCGGCTCCCGCGTCCACTTTCTTTTTGAGGTTGAGAATGTCGGTGTCGAGATTGGGAGCCTCTGCGTGTTTTTCAGGGTAGGCGGCAACTCCTATGCAGAAGTCAGCTCCGCGCTCCCTGTCGAATTCACGAATTCCCTCCACAAGTTCATTGGCATGGGCGTACCCGTTGTCGGCCTGTGTGAATCTCTTCTCGCCGGCGGCAGGGTCTCCGCGAAGAGCGAAGACATTGTGGATGCCGAGGAACTGGAGGTTGTAAAGCTCACTTTCAATGGCCTCCTTTGATGAGCCTCCGCAGATTATGTGTGGAACTGTGAGTATGCCGAATGCTGACTTGATTGCAGCGCATACGGTGACTTCGCTGATTCGGTTGCGAACCAGGAATTTCTTGAACGTACCGTCAGGCTGCTCGCGGAATTCGAACTCGTCCCTGTGACAGGTGACGTTGATATACTTTGGGTCGAATTCCATGAAGGGCTTGACCTGCTCTATGAGTTCGTCCTTTGTGATGCCGTTAAGAGGCGGCACTATTTCCAGAGACGGGTAAGCCGTCTTGCTGCTCTTTATTATTTCACTGATCTTCATATCTTCTCAAATTTACAACAAGATTCCTAAAAACTGCTCGGCCTGTTTGTCTGACATGCCTCTTTTCTCTTTATAATTATGGTATTGCTCCTTGGAGATTTTCCTGATTTCAGGATAACCGGCTTCGGGATGGAAGCAGATGAATCCGCAGATGGATGCATCCGGAATCATGGCAAAACTTTCCGTAAAACTTATCTGCAGCTTTTCATTGCCTTCCAGCAATTCAAGTATATCTTTCTTTACCGTATGGTCAGGGCAGGATGCGTATCCCGCCGCAGGCTTGCTGACTTTCATTCCCTCAGGGAGAAGGGCCTTTAACTGATCGTCAAGCCAGAGGGAGGCGGCTTCCGCAAGTGTTACCCTTACGGCCCTCTCCATCATGCTCTCATATTCGTTTGTGCAGGCTGCACATTGACAGCCGGGCTTGTGAGCCTTTGTATAACGCACGCTAATGGCAAAGACGCCGAACGGACCCTTTATTCCAAGGCTTGAATCCGGAACGAAATCGGCTAGAGACCGTGCGTCTTCATTCTCCTGACGCAGCATAGGAATTGCTGCCGCAACTTTCCCGGACTCATACAGATTGATTACATCGTCCTTCGTGTCGGCCGGGAAAATCCTGTCGGCGATGGTGACGATGAGTTCGTGATTCTTTGCAAATCTCTCAAGAACTGCCTTGCCGTCGGAGAGAGTCTTTCTCACCTCAGGAGTGTGTGGGAGTTCACCTGAATACTTGAATCCCCAGACTGCAAGGAACATCCTCCAGTCAAAGAATCTTTCTATTTCTGATATGGAAATCTCCCTGGCCGGGATGGAAGGAACCTTCCAGTCAGTAAGGTATGTTTCCTTTGGGTAACCGTGGTTTTGAGCCTGAACGGATGAGCCCTGGCCTGATTTGGATTGGTAAATATCCCTTATCCTATCCTGGGCTGCGTGCTCCTCGGCTTCGAACTTTTCCCTGTCCATCATGCATCGTTTTGCCATAACAGCCGATGCCGACGCGTCGGGAACATAGAATACGTGGCCGTAAAGAGGTGCGAGTTTGACGGCTGTGTGAAGGGCCGAGGTAGTGGCTCCGCCGATGAAGAGGGGAGTGTCCATTCCACGTCTAGTCATCTCGCGGCAGAGCTCCTCCATCTGGTATAGGGACGGGGTGATGAGTCCGCTGGCTCCGATTATGTCAGCGTTCCTCTGCTGGGCCGTGTCAAGGATTCTTTCCTTGTCCACCATCACGCCAAGGTCTTCCACGTCGAAGCCGTTGCAGCCGAGGACGATGCCGGTGATGTTCTTGCCGATATCGTGGACGTCGCCCTTGACGGTGGCGTTGATGACAACAGGACGGCGCGATCCGCCGGCG
>CADBMK010000037.1 GCA_902795785.1 uncultured Bacteroidia bacterium
ATTCACAATGAGCGACTGGACCTCCACATACTGCCCGATCGGCCTGATGCAGAACGGCGTGGATGTAGAGATGCCGCGCGGGTTCTGCTTGAATGAAACCGTGTTGAAGCCTTTGCTTGAGAAAGGAATCGTTACCATGGACCAGCTTGACGGTAAGGTCCGTCGCATCCTTCAGAGTTTTATCGCCTTTGGGTTCCTTGACAGGGAGCAGCTTGATCCTTCAATACCTGAGGACAATCCATACTCAAGGGAAGTTGCTTATCGCATGGCGTGTGAGAGTGTTGTCATGCTTAAGAATGACGGTATTCTTCCTCTCAGGGCAAAGGATAAAGTCAGCCTTTTCGGCCCTCACTCCGAGACAGTCCCTTTCGGTGGAGGAAGCGGAGCCGTTGAAGCCATCCATACGGTTTCCCTAAAAGAAGGACTCGCTCAGGAGGGCGCTTGTCTTGTGGAGGACGCTCCTGTGGAGATAATTGCTCTGGGATTTGACAAGGATACCGAGAAGGAAAACTCGGACCGCACCTTCGCCCTGCCTGAAGCCCAGGAGATACTTGTGGACAATGCAAAGGCAAGGGGGCACAAGGTGGTATTGATTGTATATGCCGGCGGAGCGGTGGATCTTAGCCGCATCGGGGATAAGGCGGATGCAATCCTTTGGGCCTGGTATCCGGGCCAGGAAGGCGGGAAGGCTCTGGCGGAAATCCTCTATGGAAAGATTTCCCCGTCAGGCAAGCTTCCTGTAAGTTTCCCTGCAACCCTCTCGGACAATCCTTCACAGCCATATTATTCTCCGTCAAAGCCTTATTCAAAGCGAGGCCACTCCGTAGTGCCAAGCACCTATGCCGAGGGTATATTCGTGGGCTACAGGGGCTATGCCGATGCAAAACCTCTCTATCCTTTCGGATTCGGACTCTCTTATTCCAGATTTGAATTCGGTCCTCTTCAGGTTACCAAAGCGGGCGAGGGCTTTGACGTAAGCATTGAAGTGGCTAATGTCGGAAAATGTGACGCATATGAGACCGTCCAGTTCTATGTCTCGGAGAATAATCCTACTACAATCCGTCCAAAACGTGAACTGAAGGCTTTCAAGAAGGTATTTGTGAAGAAAGGCCAGAAACAAACGGTCCACATCCATCTTGACAGGGATGCGTTTGCATCGTACAGCCAGGATGTACATGAATGGATCGTTTCTCCGGGAGAATATACGATAGAGGCCGCAACCTCAGCGGCAGATATTATTTCCTCTTGGCCTTCTTGCTGGCTTTGATTGCAGCCTTGACCTTGGCCTTGCGGGCTTCCTTGTTGCCTTTGCCCTCACCGCGGCCTTTCTTTGGAGCTTCCTCTTTGAGGGAAGGGCGGTTTTCAGGGTCGATGAGCTCGTAGTCTATGATCTTCTGGTCCAGGTTGGTGGCCTTGACGCGGATCTTGACCGGATCTCCGAGGGTGAAGGTCTTCCTGGTCCTGCGGCCTACAATGCGGTAGTGCTCCTCGTCGAACTCATAGAAGTCTCCGGTGATGTCCCTGAGGGCAACCATGCCCTCGATCTTGGTTGGCTCGATCTCAACGTACATACCCCAGTCGGTAAGGCCTGAGACGTGGCCTTCGAACTCGCCTCCTATCTTATCCTGCATGAACTCCACGAGCTTGTACTTGATGCTGGCGCGTTCCGCGTCGGCTGCTATCTGCTCCCTCTCGGAAGCGTAGAGGCACTGCTGCTCGTAGTAGCCTTTGTTCTGGCTGTCCTGGTTGTCGAGGTACATCGCAAGAAGACGGTGAACCATTGTGTCAGGATAGCGGCGGATTGGTGAGGTGAAGTGGGTGTAGTATTTGAATGCGAGGCCGAAGTGGCCTATGTTGTCAGTGCTGTAAACTGCCTTTGCCATGGAACGGAGGGCTATCATCTCGATGGCGCCGAATTCCGGCCTGTCCTTGGCGTCTGCAAGGAGGGCGTTGATGCTCTTGGCTGTCTGTTTGTTGTTGTCCGTGTCACCGAGTTTGAGACCGAAGTTGCCTGCGAATGTCCTGAGGGAGCAGAGCTTCTCCTGGTTAGGCTCGCCGTGGATACGGTAGACGAAGGTCTTGGCCTTCTTGTCGGCCTTGCCGTCGAAGCGGCCTGAAGTGGCTATGAATTCTGCCACGGAGCGGTTGGCAAGAAGCATGAACTCCTCAATGAGCCAGTTGGCTTCTTTGGTAATCTTTTGATAGATACGGACTGGCTTGCCGTGCTCGTCAACCTCCACCTTCATCTCCGGACGCTCGAAGCTGATGGCGCCGCTTGAGAATCTCTTCTTGCGAAGCCTTGATGCAAGGTCCCAGAGACGGAGAATGGCCTCTTTGCAGTCTTGAGGAATGATGCAGCCCTCGTAAAGGCCCTTGCCCATAGCCTTCTCACCGTTGTCGGTGCTTCCGTCGGTACCTCCGCGGAGCTCCATTTCCATGGCTTTTTCTCCGTTGTCGATGATCTGCTGGGCGGTTTCGTAGGCAAAACGGTAGTTGGAGTTGATTATAGTCCTTCCGAACCAGCGCTTTTCCACCGTACCCTTAGGCGTCATCTCGAAGACTGCGGAGAAGGTGAGCTTTTCCTCTCCTGGACGGAGTGAGCAGAGCTTGTTACTGAGCTTCTCAGGAAGCATCGGCACTGTCCTGTCAACGAGATAGACGGATGTACCTCTGGCCTGGGCTTCCTTGTCCACCTCGGTTCCTGGAGTGACGTAGTATGATACGTCGGCGATGTGCACGCCCACTTCGTAGTTGCCGTTAGACAACTTCTTGAACGAGAGGGCGTCGTCGAAGTCCTTGGCGTCCTCAGGGTCTATGGTGAATGTGAGGGTGTCGCGGAAATCGCGGCGGCCCTTGATGTGTTTCTCTGTGATTTTGTCTGAGATTGAATCCGCTGCGTTCTCCACCTCAGGCTCGAATCTGTATGGGAGGCCGAACTCCGCGAGGAGGGCGTGCATCTCTGTGTCGTTCTCTCCCGGGGCGCCCAGCACGTCAACGACGTGGCCTGAAGGATAGTTGCTTGAACGTTTCCATTCATCCACTACGGCTGCCACCTTCTGACCTTTGCAGTGGATGAGGTCCCATTTGCGGGACTCCTCGCTGTTAAGGTCAATCTCTATATCGTAAGGCATGGTCCTGCTTTGCATAAGCACCCACGCCTGATTTCCTACTATATGGAGGATGCCGACGAACGGCTTTGCCGAACGCTCGACAATCTCAACGACCTCGCCTTCGCGACGCCTTTTCTCAGACGCTTCCTTGGTTACGGCAACTATTACGGTATCTCCGTTGAGCGCGCCCCTTGTTTTTCCGGCTTTTACATAAACATCCTGCTCCTCGCCTTCAATGATGACGAAGATGTATCCCTCGCGTGTCATCTGCACGCGGCCTGTGAATTTAGGGCATTCTTTCTTCTTTCCTCTATTGCTGCTTCCTTTACTGCCGCTTCTTCTTTTGCCGTACATAATTAAAAATCTTTCAAAATCATTATCTTTGCAACGCAAAATTACGAATTATTATTAAAGGTATGAATAGAAAAGTTCTTCTTATGATTCTTGACGGTTGGGGAGAAGGCCGTAAGGATCATTCTAACGTGATTTACACCCAGGGCGCCCCGTTCATCGAGTCCCTCCGTGCAAAGTATCCGATGAGCCATCTTCAGGCATGCGGAGAGTACGTCGGACTTCCTGACGGTCAGATGGGTAACTCTGAGGTGGGTCATATGAATCTCGGCGCCGGACGCGTCGTTTATCAGGACCTTGTAAAGATTAACATTGCGTGCCGTAACCACGCCCTCATGGAGAACGCAGAAATCAAGGCGGCATACGATTACGTGAAGAAGAGCGGAAAGAAACTTCACCTTATGGGTCTTACCTCTACCGGTGGAGTACATTCATCACTTGACCATATCTACGAGTTCCTTGCCGAGGCAAAGCGTCAGGGTATTGAGAACGTGTTCGTTCATGCTTTCATGGACGGCCGTGACACCGATCCTCACAGTGGAAAGGGCTTCCTCGAGGCTCTCGAGGCAAAGATGGCCGAGACAACCGGAAAGATTGCCACAGTCTGCGGACGTTTCTATGCCATGGACCGTGACAAGAGATGGGAAAGAATCAAACTCGCATACGACCTTCTCGTTGAAGGCAAGGGTGACAAGTTCACTTCAGCCGTAGAGGGTATGCAGGCATCATACGACAACGACGTTACCGACGAGTTCGTAAAGCCTATCGTCATCACCGACGCCGCAGGCGCTCCGCTTGCAAAGATCGAGGAAGGCGATGCCGTCATCTTCTACAACTTCCGTAACGACCGCGCACGCGAGCTTACCGCTGTTCTTACACAGCAGGATATGCCGGAGCAGGGAATGAAGACAATTCCTCTTTACTACTGCACCCTTACCCCTTACGACGCTTCATTCAAGGGCGTCCACATCCTCTTTGACAAGGAAATCGTAACCGATACCCTCGGCGAGACAGTTTCCAAGGCAGGTCTTCACCAGCTCCGTATCGCCGAGACTGAGAAGTACGCTCACGTAACCTTCTTCTTCAACGGCGGCGGCGAGCAGCCTTTCGAGAACGAGGACAGAATCCTCGTGGCTTCTCCTAAGGTTCCTACATACGACCTTCAGCCTGAGATGAGCGCGGTTGAGGTTACAGACAAACTCTGCGCTGCAATCAGAAGTGAGAAAGAGGACCTTATCATCCTCAACTATGCAAACGGCGATATGATCGGTCATACCGGAGTGTATGACGCCATCCGCAATGCCGTAGGCTGCATCGACGGATGCGTTGAGACTGCCGTAACCTGTGCAATCGCACACGGATACACCGTCCTCATTACAGCCGATCACGGTAACGCCGACTACGCTGTCAACGAAGACGGCACGCCTAACACCGCACACTCACTCAACCCTGTACAGTTCATCGTTGTGAACGCAGGTGACGATGTGAAGACAGTGAAGGACGGCGCCCTCTGCAACGTGGCTCCGACAATCCTCAAGCTGATGGGAATCCCTCAGCCTGCTGCAATGACTGCAGAACCTCTTATCTAGGTTCGGAAAAATACTAAAGCGTTTGCCCTCCGATGAACTCTCTCATGATGGACGTCGGAGGGATTGCTTTTATCTCCTCGTCCGTAAGGGGAACCAGATTGTTCAGGAAGGAAAGGTGCCTCTGCGCCTCGGCCCATGCCGGAGAATCTTCCGGAATGGCCTCAAGAAGAGGCTTGCCGAAGTGTGCCAGAAGAGGAAGCTCATAGATCATAGCCGAATTGAAGATTACATCGGCGTGCTCCTGGTAAGGGAAGATGTTCCTGGCCTCGCCCCTTCTTACGCTGTGCCATCTGAGGAGGGTTCCGTCCGGGGTGATGCCGCG
>CADBMK010000038.1 GCA_902795785.1 uncultured Bacteroidia bacterium
CACTTGACAGCCTGGCTTTGAGCAGCAACGGCGCCCATATCGAGAATGGAAGGCTCAAAGTAGCCTACACCGGCGTAAACTACAAACTGGGCGGTCCTTTCCACATCAGTTCAGATGGTCTGGAATTCGACGACTTCAGCATCACAGACAACGAAGGAGGGTACGGCCTGCTAAACGGAGGCATCAGGTTCGCTTCGCTGAAGGATTTCATACTGGACGCCAGGCTTGGGCTGAGCAATCTGATGATCTTCGGGAACAAAAGCGGAGATATATACGGAGACCTTTTTGCCAGTGGAGACGTACGTCTGGAAGGTCCTTTGGATGACATTTTCGTAGATGCGAATGTCTACACCAACAAGGCGGGAACCATACACGTGGCCCTTGACGGCTCATCATCTGCAAGTGTAGGCGACCTTCTTACCTTCACTGACCACAGCGAAACACGGATAGACCCATACGAGGAGATGCTCTTCGAGATACTCAGGCAGGAAGCCACACGGAAGAAAGCATCCTCCTCCAATCTGACGGCACATGCCCGCATCGTTGCGACTCCTGATCTCGAAGCGGTGGTGGAACTGGACGGCGGCGACAACTTCCTTACGGCACGAGGAGCCGGCATATTCAACGTCGAAGTCAATCCAACACGCAGGATCTTCGATGTTTCAGGCGACTACAACATTGCCTCAGGAAAGTACCACTTCGCCCTTCCTGGTATCACCAGCAAGAACTTCAATATCAACAGCGGCAGCAGCATAAAGTTCGGCGGAGACGTAATGAACAGCGAACTTGACATCAATGCCACCTACACTCTACGGACTTCAATCAACCGTCTGATGGCCGACACGTCTTCCGTGGCCACCAGACGGACCGTTAACTGCGGCATAAGCATAAGTGATCGCATCAGTTCCCCGAAGGTCAACTTCTCCATCGACATTCCGGACCTCGACCCGACCACTAAATCCGAGGTTGAAAGTGCGCTGAATACGGAGGACAAGGTGCAGAAGCAGTTCCTCGCCCTCCTGATCACAGGTTCCTTCCTCGAAAACGAACAGTCCGGAATCATAAACAATACCAATCTCGTCTTCTCCAACGTCACCGAGATGATGTCCCGCCAACTCAGTAACCTGCTGAATAGAATGGACATCCCTGTCGACCTGGGTGTAGGCTATCAGCAGAATGCCAGCGGTACTGACCTGTACGACGTTTCGGTCAGTACGGAACTATTCGACAACCGGGTGGAAGTGCGCGGTTCCTTCGGTAACAGGCAATACAGCACTACAACGAATCCCAACGGCGACATGGTAGGGGACCTTGATATAGATGTCAAACTCGACCGGCCAGGAGAATTGAGGCTCAATCTGTTCTCTCACTCCGCTGACGAGTATACCAGTTATCTGGACTACTCCCAGCGCAACGGTGTTGGTATAACCTACCAGAAAGAATTCAATAAGTGGGGTGATTTCTGGAAAGGTCTTTTCCGCAGCCGCAAGAAGAGGCAGCAGATGAACAGGGAAGCTAGCCAGAACGAGGCCAAACGCACTATTACCATAGAAGCAGATGAATAAGGGGAAATTATACTTGATTCCATCCCCTCTGGGGGATTATGATCCGGCTGAAGTCATTCCGGCCGGCACCCTCGGAGTGCTGAAACGTATCAAGACCTTTGTTGTGGAAGAAACCAGGACGGCAAGGCGCTATCTTTCCGCAGCAGGGTTAAAGGGTCATATTGCAGAACTGGAATTCCACGAACTCAATGAGCATACCGGGCAGGCGGAAGTCGAAACTCTGACAGAGTTGTTCGATAGAGGAGACGTAGGCCTGATTTCAGAAGCAGGGTTGCCCGCAGTGGCCGACCCTGGCGCCGCGCTGGTGGCTTTATGCCACCGCCACGGCATAGCCGTGGTGCCGCTCGTCGGCCCGTCTTCGCTGATGCTCGCTCTGATGGGGTCCGGTCTGGATGGGCAGAGTTTCGCGTTCCGCGGATACCTTCCCGCCAAGACGGACGAGCGGCGCGCGGCCATACGCCGCTGCGAGAAGGACTCTGCTGCCATGCACCAGACGCAGATTTTCATCGAAACACCCTACCGCAACGATTCCCTCCTGAAGGATATGCTGGAGCAGCTCTCCCCCGCCACACGCCTCTGCCTGGCCGCGGACATCACCCTTCCGGATGCCTTTATAAAGACGCAAAAGATTTCACAATGGAAAAAAGATATTCCTCAGATAGGGAAACGCCCGTGCGTGTTCCTGATTTTGGCTCAATAGAACTCC
>CADBMK010000039.1 GCA_902795785.1 uncultured Bacteroidia bacterium
CCCCTTCCGTTCAGCGTTTCCCGTTAACCGGGGTGCTTCCCGAAAGCGGATGCAAAGGTAGTACTCTTTTTCGATTCTGCAAGGCCTGCATCAAAGTTTTTTCAAAAAAAATGTGCCTCTGATACAATTCAAGGGCCATTATAAATAAAGGGACTTGCATAGAAATGCAGGTCCCTTCAAGCTAACTGTATTAAACTCAATACTGTAGTTTATACTACTTCTTCTGGTTCATGGCTACGCGGGCCTCGAGCTCCCATGTACGGATGCGGTCCTTGTAGAGGTTGTTCATGTTCATCTTTGGAACGTCAGCGTTTGCATCTGAGTTCTCATCCCAGCGGCGGCAGTTGTAAACTACGTCGTAGATACGGCCGATCTGGTACTCACGGCTTACGCGGAGTCCTACTGCATAGTCCTCACCATACTTTGTTGTAGGGAAGTTGATGGTACGGAGCATAGGAACATAGAATCCTCTAGGTGCGCCGAGACCGTTGATACGGAGGGCGTTGTTGCGGCCGTTATCAGGAGTCCACTCCTTGTGGTCGATGATTCCCGGAGGGATTGTCTCCATCTTGAAGTTGGTGATACGGTATGTACCTACTACCATAGCGCAGTTCTGTGCATAGAATGCGTCAACGAACTTCTGAACGGTATTCTCATCGAAGTAAACGTCGTCCGAGTCGAGCTGGATGGCAAACTTACCGCACTTAGGGTGGTGAAGAGCCACGTTCCAGTTACCGCCGATAGCGTGATATGTCTTGTCCTGGGCGATGTAAACGAGCTTAGGATCTCCGACGAACTTCTTGATGACGTCAACCGATCCGTCAGTTGAGTTGTCGTCAACTACGATGACGTTGTACTTGAAGCTTGTCTTCTGGCTGAGTGCCGATGCGATTGCGTCTCCGATGGTCTTTACACGGTTCTTGCAAGGGATAACGACAGATGCCTCATACTCGAAGCTGTTGTCTGAGAATTCGATGTGCTTGAAGTTAGGCTCGAGGAAACCGTTGATATCCTTGAGGTGCTGTGTGCAGGCCTTCTCCATCTCGATCTGAACGCCACGGTTCTTTGGATCAACATAGTCGAAGAGTTTCTCTCCTGACTTTCTGTTGTCGTTCTCGATCTCATAATAGAGGTACTCGTTGATATGCTCGAGCTTTCCCTTCTGGGATACCTTGAGACGAAGGTCGTAAAGCGCAGCGAACTGATAGTCCACATCCATACGTGCTGCAGCCTCCTTGAGGGCGTCAGCCTTGTAAAGAAGGACTGAACCGAAATCGAAATCGTCACGGAGTGAACCGAACTGATAGTCGATTACCGGAAGTTCTGAACGTACTCCGCCAGCCTCGTTGAAGTGGTCTGCGTAAAGCATGGCAGCCTTTGAATCGTCAGCGATTGCGAGGAAACGCTCTACTGCGAAGAGGCCGAAGCTGAGTTCCGTGTATTTGGTATAGATGAGAGAGAACTCTGCGTCTGACTTTGCAGCAATCTTCTTGATGCAGTCGGTGCTCTTAAGAGATGGGGTCTCAATGATTTCGCAGCCATCAATCTTCTCATCGCTTGCGCCCTCTGCCTTCAAAAGGTAGATCTTTGCAACTTCCTCTTCTTTCTTGAGGTTTGCGATGGTCGTCTTGACCTGGGCAGCGTCCTGGAAAGGGATAAAACAATTAATTCTTTTCATAACGTGGTTATATTGAGTCCGCAAATATATAAAATATATAGGAGAAACCTTATATTTGTAAAACATTAACGAATAGCAAATGGACAGGAAAGTTGTAATCATCCCGACATACAACGAAAAGGAAAACATCAGCGCAATCATAGAAAAAGTACTCTCCCTTGACGGAGAGTATCACGTGCTCGTGATTGACGACGGCTCCCCTGACGGAACCGAGGCCATAGTCAAGGGCCTGATGGAGCAGTACCGGGGCAAGGTCAGCCTCATTGAAAGAGGCAGGAAACTCGGCCTGGGAACAGCCTACATCACAGGATTCAAATGGGCGCTCGAGAATGGATACGACTTCGTGTTCGAGATGGATGCGGACTTCTCCCACAACCCGGATGACCTTCCTAAGCTCCACGCCGCCGCAAAGGAATGCGGAGGAATAGCGGTAGGAAGCCGCTACTGCCACGGAGTAAGCGTGGTTGACTGGCCTATGAGCAGGATCATGATGTCATACTTTGCTTCAACATACGTACGCAAGGTGCTGGGCATCAAGGTATTCGACTGCACGGCAGGCTTTGTCTGCTACTCACGCGCAGTCCTGGAGACCATAGACCTGGATGCGGTGCAGATGAAGGGATACGGCTTCCAGATTGAGATGAAGTATTCCACCTACGCGCTCGGCTTCAAGATTTCGGAAGTGCCGATCATCTTTGTAAACCGGCAGCTGGGAACATCTAAAATGAGCTCCGGAATATTTGGGGAAGCGTTCTGGGGAGTATTGAAACTGAAATTCAGAAAGATTAAACCGAGGGTAAAATAAACATGGAATTATTCTTTGGCGGAAAAATTATAACAGGAGCATCCTCAGCGGAGGGTGCTCTTGTCGTGGATAACGGCAGAATCATCAAGGTAAGCACGGAAGAGAATGCGGCCGAGACCCTTGCCGCAGAGTATCCGGAGGCGGTGAAGACAGACCTCAAGGGCCTCTGCATAATGGCCGGCGGCATAGACGCGCACGTCCATTTCCGTGAACCGGGAGCCACCGGCAAGGCTGATATGGAGACCGAATCCAGGGCTGCCCTGCTGGGTGGAATCACTTCGGTGATGGATATGCCTAATACTAAGCCCGCCACAACAAGCATCCAGGCCGTAAAGGATAAGATTGCCCTTGCGCAGGGACGTATGTGGACAAACTACGCCTTCCATATTGGAGCCACAAACGACAATGCCGACGAGATTGCAGAATCCGCAGGGATGAGCATGCCGGGGCTTGGAGCCATCAAGGTCTTCCTCGGAAGCTCGACGGGCAATATGCTGGTGGACAATCAGGAGGCTCTGGACAGGATATTCTCCATCAAAACCCGTCCCGTGCTGATTCACAGCGAGGACGAGAACATCATAAAGAAGAATCTTCTGGAAGCAAAGGAAAAATACGGAGACAATGTGCCGTTTGAGGAGCATCCTAATATAAGGAGCCGCAAGGCCTGCATAATGTCAAGCATCAGGGCCCTGGAAAAGGCCATGGACTGCGGAACCCATCTTCATCTTCTCCACGTCACCACGGCTGAGGAAGTGCATATGATACGTGCGGCAAAGATCCAGAAGGCAAAGATTACGGGAGAGACGTCCCTTAACTATATGACGTTCTGCGATGAGGACTATGCAGTCCTGAAGGGAAAGGTCAAGTGCAACCCGGCGGTGAAAACAGCCGCCGACCGCCAGCTTCTCAGGGACGCCTTCCACGACGGAATCATCGATACGATAGGATCCGACCACGCCCCTCACCTCCTTTCGGAGAAGGACGCCCCGTACCTCAACTGTCCGTCAGGAGTGCCGTCGGTGCAGCAGTCGCTCTCCGGCGTGATCACCGTTGCCCTTGACGAGAAGACTCCGCTGGAGAAAGTGGCATCGGCCATGTCCGAAAGGGCCGCCGACATCTTCGGAATTAAGGACAGAGGTTATCTTAAGGAAGGCTATATCGCCGACATGGTGGTATTTGACCCGGAGAAGGAGTTCACCGTGGGCAAGCCGGCATACAAATGCGGCTGGACGCCATACGAGGGAAGGACCTTCAAGGGATGGATAAAGGATGTCTATCTTGCCGGCAGGAAGGTGGTTGCGGACGGAGTCCTGGTTGAGGAGAAACCGTCAGGCCAGCCTCTGCTTCTTGAACCTCTTAGGGACGCGTAACTGACTGGAGAGGACACCGAACACGGTGATTCCCACTCCGGCCCACTGCCATCCGCCAAGGATTTCCTGGCCTGCCAGAACACCCACTACAGCAGTCACTACAGGATTGAGAGCCTGGAACATACCAGACTTGGCAACGCCTATGCGGCGGATTACGAATGTCCAGAAGGTGAAGGACAGAAGGGTGCAGAAGAGAGTCAGGAAGGCTATAGGTCCCACAACCGACCAACAGAGGACGGATTCGAGTTCCACGGCCGGAATTCCCTTATGGATGAATACAGGAATGAACCAGATTGAGCCCAGGACAAACTGGTACATGGTGATGGTGATGGCCGAGTAGCCTCTTGAGATAAGGTTGGTCATCGAAGCGTAGCCCACCTCCGCGAATACGGCAAGTAGAAGCAATCCCAGTCCCAGCAGGAAGGTGGAAGGACAGTTCTCAGGTCTTTTCAGGGTGACCATCACAATTCCCACGAAGTATACGATTACACCGAACACATTCATCCTGGTGAGTTTCTCGCCAAGGAAGCACACGCCCGCCAGCACCGAGAACATAGGAATAAGTCCTATGATGAGGGAACTGAAGGCCGGAGACTCGGTGTACATGATTCCATAACCCTCCAGCAGATAATACAGGAAGGGCTCGAAGAGAGACATAAGCAGGAACTTCCACGCGTCTCCCCTCTTGATTTTAAGGAACTTAAGATTGCCTGTTTCTACCAGGTCGGCCGCAAAAAGGGCCACTGCAGTAAGGAAGATCCTTACCGGAACGAAAAATTCCGTCGGCACGCCCTGCTTGAGCAGGGTGTTGCTGAACAGGAAGGAAATACCCCAGAGACATACCGTAAGGGATGCTATGAGGTAAACCTTGAAGTTGTTTCTCATCCTTTTACTTTTTAATAAGCCTTAGGGAGATTCTTTTTCTGTCCAGGTCAACATCACAGACTTCTACCACGATCTGCTGATGTAATTTAACCACCTTTGAAGGATCTACAGGAGCGCGGCCCTGTCCCATCTTTGAGACGTGTATGAGTCCGTTCTCATGTAATCCTATATCCACGAATGCTCCAAAATTTGTAATATTTGTCACGATGCCCGGAAGTTGCATTCCCCTCTTGAGGTCTTCAAGGGAACGGACATCCTCGGCGAAGGAGAATTCCTGGGCGCTCTCACGAGGATCGCGTCCCGGCTTCTCAAGTTCGCTGATTATATCATTGATAGTAGGAAGGCCCACTTCGCCTTCCACATATTTGTTTGCGTCTATTTTCTTGCAGAGCTCGGCGTTGCTGACAAGGTGTTTGGTATCAACGCCAAGATCCTTTGCCATCCTGTCCACGATATGGTAGGACTCAGGATGTACTCCGGAATTGTCCAGAGGATTGGCGGCTCCGCTGATCCTTAGGAATCCAGCGCACTGCTCGAAGGCCTTGGCACCAAGGCGGGGAACCTTCTTAAGCTGTTCCCTTGAGGTGAAGCCTCCTATCTCGTTCCTGTAGGCGATGATGTTGGCGGCAAGGGCAGGGCCAATGCCGGAAACATAACTCAGAAGGTACGGGCTTGCCGTATTGAGGTTCACACCCACGGCGTTCACGCACGATACCACCGTATTGTCCAACTGCTCCTTTAGAAGGGTCTGGTCAACGTCGTGCTGATACTGCCCCACTCCGAGGGATTTAGGGTCTATCTTCACAAGCTCGGCCAGAGGGTCCATCAGGCGGCGGCCGATGCTCACCGCTCCCCTTACGGTAACGTCCTCGTCAGGGAATTCTTCACGGGCCACCTCGGATGCGGAATAAATGGATGCTCCGTCCTCCGATACGGTATAGACCTTGACGTTTTCCGGAAGGCCCACCCTCTTAACAAAGTCCTCGGTCTCACGGGATGCGGTTCCGTTGCCGATGGCTATGACCTCTATCCTGTATTTCTCCACAAGGTCCGAGATTCTGGTAATTGACTTGACCTTCTCGTTCTGCGGCGGATGAGGATAGATGATCTCGTGATGGAGGAGAGTGCCGTTCTCATCCAGGCAAACCGTCTTGCAGCCGTTTCGGAATCCAGGGTCGATTGCCATTGTGCGCTTCTGGCCCACTGGGGCCTGAAGAAGGAGCTGGCGAAGGTTCTCGCCGAAGACGCGTATGCTCTCGGCGTCGGCCTTGCGCTTGGCCTCCTTGATTATCTCGTTGGAGATGGATGGTTCCAGAAGTCTCCTGTATGAATCGTCTATTGCCTCTTTGATCTGCTCTTCAAGCGGCTTTGCCGGATACCTTCTCTCCTGACAGAAATCATAATAGAGTTTCCTGCCGCATTTCTCGGCATCGGCATCTATGTCCACCTTGAGGAAACCCTCGTTCTCCGCACGCAGGATTGCGAGCAGATTATGGGACGGAATGCCTGCAAGAGGCCTGGAAAAATCGAAATACGCACGGTACTTGGCCGCTTCAGGGGATGTCTTTCCTGCCTTGGTGACGCTGGCCTCGATTCTTCGGGTACGGAAGATATCGCGAAGGGTTTCACGGACAGACGCGGTCTCGCTCAGACGCTCGGCTATGATGTCACGGGCTCCGGAGAGCGCCTCATCCACTGAGGCTGCCTTGCCCGGGCCGACGAATTTAATGGCCTGGACGGACGGATCGGAGACGGTCACGTTGTACATCATATCGGCAAGGGGCTCCAGACCGGCTTCCTTGGCGGCAGTAGCCTTGGTCCTGCGTTTAGGACGGTATGGAAGATAAAGGTCTTCAAGTTCCGCAGATACCGTACACTCCTCTATCTGGCGTTGAAGTTCGCCGGTGAGTTTGCCAAGCTCGGAGATGGTGGAAAGGATGCCCTCCTTTCTCTTCTCCATTTCCATGTACACGTCGGTCCAGTGCTTGATTTCGGCAACGGCCACATCGTCCAGTTCACCAGTCTGTTCCTTGCGGTAACGGCTGATGAAAGGAATGGTGTTGCCATCCTCGAAAAGTTTCACACAGTTCTCGACCTGCCAGGGCTTGACGTCGAGGCGTTCTGCTATTGCCTTGATATAAAGAGTCTTCATACGGTCATTAGTCGGACGAAATAGCCTTCAGCTCAGACCTGTATGCGGTAAGGATGCGGGATCTTGACACAAATCCCTTGTATCGTCCGTCGGTGTCGAGGACAGGAAGACGCCAGGCTCCGGTTCTGTCGAACTTGTCCATAACGCTGCTCATCCTCTCATCCAGGTAAACGATTGCCACAGGCTGCTCCATAACGTCGGCAACATGGAGAGACCTGTACAGATCGGCTCTGAAGAGATACTTTCTTATGTGGTCAAGGTCAATCAGACCTTTGAAATAATCATCGTTGTCAACCACCGCCATCACAGCCGAATCATCCTGGGAGATGATTTTGATGAGGCACTTGAAGTCGTCGTTCTCGTGGACGCGGGGGTACTTGTCCTTGACGATGGACCTGATGTTCAGCAGGGTCAGGACAGCCTTGTCGTTATCGTGGGTGAGAAGTTCTCCTGAATGTGCGATACGCTTGGTGTAGATGGAGTACTTCTCAAAGAGTCTTGTGGTTCCGAATGAGATGGCCGCGGTGATAATCAGCGGGAGGAAGAGTTCATAGCCTCCGGAGATCTCGGCGATAAGGAAGATTGCCGTCATAGGGGCCTGCATGACTCCGGCCATGAGGGCCGCCATTCCCACCAGGACGAAATTCTGCTCCGGGACCGTGATTCCATAGCCCTCAAACATAAGATTTAGGGTACGAGCCACCACGAATCCGGCGATGGCGCCCACGAAAAGCGTAGGTCCGAAGGTTCCTCCAACTCCGCCGCCCGCGTTGGTAAGAGTCATGGAAAAGACCTTGAGGACGAGAACGAGGAAGAAGAGGGCCGGAACCGCCCACTTTGAATCCCAGAACAGTCCAAGGACGGACGTAGAGGTGAGGTCAATGTCTCCGCCGTTGAGAAGGACTCCGAGTGAGCCGTAGCCTTCACCGTAAAGCACAGGGAACACGAAAATGAGGATTCCCAGGCCGATTGAGCAGAGTATCCACTTCAGCCAGACGCTGTTCATTTTTCCTATGCTGTCCTCCAGCCACATCGTGGTCCTGGTGAAATAGAGGCTGAAAAGGCCTCCGAAGATTCCCAGGGCTATGTAGAACGGGATATTCCACATATTGAACGGGCTCAGGGTGCACTGGAAAGGAGTGTGAGCCCCCAGGAGGATATAGGACACCACAGTTGCGGACACCGTTGAAATCATCAGCGGCATCATCGTGGTCATGGAGATGTTGAAAAGCAGGATTTCCAGGGTGAAGAGCACGCCGGCAAGCGGGGCGTTGAAGATGCCCGCCACGGCCGCAGCGGCGCCGCAGCCAAGAAGCGTGGTCACGTTCTTGTAGGACAGGCCCATATAACTGCCCAGGTTGGAACCTATGGCCGCTCCCGTATAGACGATTGGGGCCTCGGCTCCCACGGATCCACCCAGACCGATGGTCACTGAACTGGCAAAAAGCGAAGACCAGGTGTTGTGCGCACGGATATGGGAGTCGTGCTTGCTCACGGCAAGCAGCACCTTGGTGACGCCGTGTCCGATATTGTCCCGGATGACGTATCTGGTAAAAACAAGAGCCAGCAGCATACCAAGACCAGGATAAACCAGGTAAAGGACATTGCTTAGCCAGCCCGAACCCACCAGATTGGAGGTGATAAGTTGCTGAATCAGATGAATGACCGTCTTGAGAAGGACGGCCGCAAGACCCGCAATCACGCCTACGATAAGTGAGAGCACAATCATCTCGTGGTCCTCGGAAAGTCTTCCGAGGAATCTGCGCACCGGGCGGAACGCATTGTAGACGCCGTTATTGAGGTCATTATTCATAAGTATGCAAATATAATAAAAAAAGGCCACGGAAAAACCGCAGCCTATAGTTCATTCGGCCTGGAGTTTACTCGGCTGAATCGTCACCGTCGCTGTACTGTGCGATGTTGTCGTCAGGAAGGGCGTTTCCGTCGTCCGCTCCCTCTGCTGGTGCAGTTCCGTCCTCTCCATCTTCGTCCTCGCCTTCAAGCCATCTGTCGATGTCTTCAGCATCGTCAACCTTGACTTTGATCTTTACGAGGTATATTGCATCTTCGATTTCGATTGTAACGGCGTAAAAACATGATCCGTCCGGCTTCGGATACTTAACAAGATCCGAAAGATAGTCACTGAATCCCTTAGGGTACTTCTCGTTGAAGGCTGCAAGGACTTCAGGCGACATATTCTCATAGCTAATTACATGTCTTTTCTTCTGCTCCATATTATACGACTCTGTTTTATTCTATTCAATGTTATTGGTAATATCGATCCCTTAAATTGCGGTGCAATATTAATGCTATTTTTTGAAAAAAAATGATTTCTGTCTTTTTTTCTTTTCAGGGTCTCTTTCCACAAATACCGGCGTCATATCACGAGGGTCCAGACCGGTGTAGAACATCACCGAGGAAGTGGTCATAGGAGTAGGCGTGAAATCCTGAACCTGGTCCATCCAGATACCCTTCAAGGCCGGGTTGCGGGAGAGTCTTTCCATATCCTGCATCATACATCCAGGATGGGAGGATATGAAGTATGGAACCAGCTCGGTGTGGGTGCCCGCCTCCCTGTTGACCTTGTCGAATTCATATCTGAGGCGCTCGAAAAGGCGGAATGACGGCTTTGCCATCTTCTGAAGGACGTGGTCCTCCGTGTGCTCCGGGGCCACCTTCAGACGGCCGGAGGTATGCTTGAGGACGAGTTCCCTGAAGTACGGACGGCAGGTGTCGTTTACGAACCCGTTCTCGTCAAGGAAGAGGTCGTAACGGATACCGCTGCCGATATATGAATGGCGGATGCCCTTGACGGCGTCCACCTGGTGATACAGGTTGAGGACTCTCTTGTGGGAACGGTCGAGGTTCGGACAGGGAGCCGGGAAGAGGCAGGATTTGCGGCGGCATTTGTCACAGAGTTCCAGGTTCTTGCCGTGCATTCCGTACATATTGGCAGTAGGCGCGCCGAGGTCGGAGATATTGCCGGCAAATCCGGGGAGTTTCAGAAGGGCCTTGGCCTCCCTGACGATGGAGTTCTCGCTGCGGGACGAGATGAACTTGCCCTGATGCGCCGCGATAGTGCAGAAATTGCAGCCTCCGAAGCAGCCCCTGTGGGTATTGATCGAGAATTTGATCATATCGTACGCCGGTATGCGCTTTCCCTTGTAACGCGGATGAGGCAGTTTTGTGAACGGCAGGTCCCAGAAGGAGTCCATCTCGGCCTCCGTGGCAGGAGGAAGAGGAGGATTAATCTGGACATATCCGTCACCGACCGGCTCGACGATGGTGTCCGGATGCATCATATTGGCGTGCGTCTCAATCAGATGGAAGTTCTCGGCAAAGGCGCGTCCGTTCCTGCGGCACTCCTCGTAGGAATGAAGAAGAAGGACTCCGTCCCTGACCTTGGGCTTTCCCGTCATCTTGAAGGCTATCTGCCTGATGCGGTGAATCTGATGAGGACTCCAGCCGGCCTCGATGGCGCGGGTGAGTTCAATCATCGTCCTCTCCCCCATTCCGTAATTGAGATAGTCGGCAGGACAGGTCTCAAGGATGGACGGCATCAGCTGGTCCTTCCAGTAGTCGTAATGGGTAAGACGACGGAGCGACGCCTCCACGCCTCCGATGATTACGGGGACGTCAGGATAAAGTTCCTTTAGAATCTTGGTATAGACGGTGCAGGCATAGTCAGGACGCTGACCGGCCTTGCCTTCAGGAGTATAGGCATCGTCATGGCGAAGACGGCGTGAAGCGGTGTAGTGATTGACCATCGAGTCCATGGCACCGGCGTTCACCGCAAAGTACAGGCGCGGGGCCCCGAGTTTCTTGAAGTCCCTCAGGTCATCCCTCCAGTTTGGCTGGGGAATAACCGCCACCCTATAGCCGAATTTCTGCAAATACCTTGATATACATGCAGTTCCGAAACTCGGATGATCGACAAAGGCATCGCCCGTGAAAAATATCACGTCGATGTAGTCCCACCCGAGGGCTTCGACTTCCTTCTTGGAAGTCGGAAACATATAATTATTCTCGTTCTGCATTTACGGGGCAAATATAAAGAATAATATTATCTTTATGCGTTTCATTCACCACATCGGACACAATTAGTTCACCATGAAAAAAATATTTATCGCAATCGCGGCCCTGTCACTGGTTTTTCAGGTATCGCAAGCCCAGGACTTAAAGCCACACAAGGACAAAGTCACAAAGAAGTACGGTTACATTGACAAGAACAAGAATTTTGTAATCGCCCCAAAATTCGATGACGCCCACAAGTTCAAGGACGGACGCGCCATCGTAGAACTTAACAAACTCGAAGGCGTCATTGACGAAGGCGGCAACATCGTAGTTCCTATTTCAAACACCGATATCGAGCTGGACAAGAAAAGAGGCGTCATTTGCTACAAGCCGTCCCTTCTCTGGGGCGTCTGTGACTGGAACGGAGACCGTCTCATTGAGCCAACCTACTACTCGGCTCCTGACTTTATGAGCAACGGTGAAGCAATTGTCACCGATCCGGCGATGAAACTCAAGGGAGTCATAACAAAGACCGGCCAGGAAGTGGTTCCTTGCCAGTTCCTCGGCATCAAAAGGAACGGCAACGGCTACAGATGCCTTTCAGTGATGATGGGCGAAGTGGATTACGACGCCAACCTTACGGAAAGGTCACTCGGTGCTCCCCTCGGAGCAGTCCAGCCATACTGGACGGGCGGAGACGACGCCATTGCAATAGCATACGGCCACCTTGGTATCGGAGAGAGAAGATACCGCAACTCCATCCGCAGCGCAAGTTTCAGGTCCACCTACAGGGTTAACTGCACGGACCTCATAGCAGCGGACGGCAATCCTGTGGAATGGGGAAACGGCAGATTCGTCAGACTCTTCCTCGACTATGACGACGAGGGCCATCAGGGATCTATGCAGTTTGACGGCAACCGTTATACAGTAAAGGCCGAGCTCTGCGATAAATACGGAGAGAGAGTGGCTCTTGTAAGCCAGTGGGGCTCATTCACCGGCATCTGCAACGAGGGCTTCATCTACCGCGCCGAGGACACCAGGGACTGGATAATCCTTGCCGACATCAACGCCATCGACACTGAAGCATATGCTATTAACCTTGGCGGCTACCGCGAACTTCGCAGGGACGGCAGCCTCCAGAGCGGACTCAACCTCTCTTCACACGAGATGGCCAAGCTTTCCAACTGGAAATCCATGCGCGCGCTTCAGGAAGATATCCTCCTTCAGGAGAACGCAGGCCTGGGTTCATACCAGCCAATGGACATTAGGGACGTCAGGGGCATGTCAGTGGCCGAGAAATTCTCCCGCAAGAGCGCATTCCTCAATTCAAGATACTACATTGAGAACGTGGCTCTGTACAGGAACATCACCGGAGTGGACGGACACTATGACATCCGCCTCGAGAACGAGCCGCTCAGCATAACTTTCGAAGACAACTACACCGGATACGGAGTACGCACCAAAAAGACCGAAACCATCTTCTTCGGCCAGGCAAACGACAGATATATCAAGATCAACCTCATTCCTGAAAAGATCAACAGGAGCAAGTATATCTCAGACCCTTACAAGTACGAGGGAATCTGGGACGACAGGTACAACTCAGACTACGGATTCAGGCTCGTGCTCACCCTCAACGAGGCTGACGGCACATACGTCCGCACTCTCGGCGAGGCCAGGAGAATCACCTTTGCCTGCTACGAGTTCCTCGTGATTGACGAACTCCACCTTGTACTTTCACACATGCCGATTACAAACCTCGTCAGGAACGGTAAGATTCACTATGACCTCAACGGGCCATACAGAAATACCTTCTCGAACTACGAGAAGGTATTCTATGGAAGCAAGGGAGCCGCTGTCACTCCGTACAGGAGCAACGCTTCAGGCCGCCACTAGAGTTCAGGAATTGTCCTTTCCATCTGGATTCCGCGTGAGCCCTTGATAAGAATCACGGCTCCGCTGACCGGATTGGATTTGAGCCAGGAGGCAAGATCCTCCGAAGAATTGAAAGAGAGAACGTTTTCCGCGTTCTCTTTTTTCATTTCCCTGAGGGCCTTCTTGAACTCCTCTCCTACGAAGCAGATACGTGCGCCGGTGGCGATTGCCTTTGTGGCGATTGCAATATGCTCCCTGAGGGAATCCTCTCCGAGTTCACGCATATCGCCAAGAAGGGCCACCTTATTGTCTGATTCAACAAGGGAGAAGTTGTCGAGGGCCGCACCCATACTTGAAGGATTGGCGTTGTAGGCGTCCACGATGAGGGTGTTGCGCACTGTCTTTGTCATCTGGGAGCGGTTGTTGCTCGGGACATAGGCCGCGATTGCTTCAAGGGCCGCGTCAAGGCTGACTCCATAGTGACGTCCCACTGCAATAGCCGCACGTACATTATTGGAGTTGTATGAGCCTACAAGATGGGTCCTGAGAATCCTGCCTTCAATCTTCATCGTAAGGAACGGATTATCGGCCGAAGTCGGAAGAATCTCGTAAGGGACTCCGTAGGCCTCGGTCCTGAGGGCCTTCCTCTCAGAGGCCATCTTCATAAGGATAGGATCCTCGTCATTGACAAGGGCAATGCCATCGTGAGCGGCAAGGAAGTCATAGAGTTGTCCCTTGGCCTTCTGCACGCCTTCAAACGAGCCGAAGCCCAAAAGATGGGCCTTGCCGACGTTGGTGATGAGGCCGCACACAGGCTCCACCACGGTCACGAGATGCTTGATGTCGTCAGGATGGTTGGCGCCCATTTCCACCACGGCAATCTCGGTCTCGGCCGGATCTATCCTAAGGAGGGTCATCGGGACGCCGATATCGTTGTTAAGGTTGCCCGCAGTAGCGGCCACCTTGTATTTGCTGGCCAGGACAGCCTTGATGAGTTCTTTTGTGGTGGTCTTTCCGTTGGTTCCGGTAAGACCGAAGACAGGCACGCTGAGATGCCTTCTGTGACAGTTAGCGAGGTCTTTCAGGGCCTGAAGCGTATCGGGGACAACTATGATTCGCTTGTCCCCGACAGTTGCAGCTTCAGAATCCGCATTGACCATCGCGTATGCCGCACCGGCCTCGAGAGCCTTGAGCGCATACAGATTGCCGTCAAAATTTTCACCCTTGAGGGCGATGAAAAGTTCGCCGCCGCTGATGGTGCGGCTGTCAGTTGTGAATTTCCTTCCGAGAGAAAGGAAAATCTCATAAATTTCTTCTGTTGTCATTTATTATTTGCCTGTACTGCCGAAGCCGCCTTCTCCCCTTTCGGTTTCATCGAGGACGCTGACTTCGTGCCATTCGGCCTTCTCGTATTTGGCGATTACCATCTGTGCGATGCGGTCGCCCGGCTTTACGAGATAAGGCTCATTTG
The DNA here is from genome assembly GCA_902795785.1 of uncultured Bacteroidia bacterium. Lineage (GTDB taxonomy): Bacteria > Bacteroidota > Bacteroidia > Bacteroidales > UBA932 > Cryptobacteroides. Next base: position 14,248 of record CADBMK010000039.1, read on the forward strand.
AAAGATTCACAAGAATAACCTTGATCTCTCCCCTGTAGTCGGCATCGATCGTGCCCGGCGTATTGAGGACAGTGATTCCGGACTTGGCAGCGAGACCGCTTCTTGGACGGATCTGCGCCTCCGTTCCTTCCGGAAGAGCAATAGAAAGACCTGTCGGGATTATCGCCCTCCCGAGGGGCAGGATAGTAACCGGTGAATCAACATTCGCCTTGAGGTCCATTCCGGCAGATGATGTGGTTGCATACTCCGGAAGTCTGTGATTGGACTTGTTTACAATTTTAACTTTCATTGCTTTAGAGGTATTAGGGTTAGTGATATTATTTCGGAGCGCGTTTGTATAGGAACGCGGCGATAAAAGCAAAGAGTACGTTAGGTACCCAAAGGGCTATCGAGGCCGGAAGGGTATTTGTGTAAACGAACATCTCGCTGAACTTGAGGAACAGGATGTAAGAGAAGCTCAGCGCAATTCCAAAACCGATGTTGAGACCGATTCCGCCGCGTTTCTTCCTTGACGAGAGGGATACTCCGATAATCGTAAGGACGAAGGCGGAGAAAGGAAGGGC
>CADBMK010000040.1 GCA_902795785.1 uncultured Bacteroidia bacterium
GTGATTCCTGTAGAGGCCTCTACCATGAAAAGTACGAGGTCCGACTCATCGACGGCGATTGTGACCTGCTTGCGGATTTCGCCCTCGAAGACGTCGTCCGAATTGGTAGTCCAACCACCGGTGTCGACAACGGAGAATTCCCTGCCGCACCATTCACACTTGCCATAATGCCTGTCGCGGGTAACACCGGCCGTTTCATCGACGATGGCCTGGCGCATACCTACGAGGCGGTTGAAAAGGGTGGATTTACCTACGTTAGGCCTTCCCACTATTGCTACAAGACTCATAAACTATTCGTTTTTAAAGAAACTGCAGCTGGCGCAGTCCGCGCCAGCCGGTTCCTTGCAAATACCACCGTTTTTTGAAGCGGCGTCTCTTCTTCTGTCCTCCTCTTCAAGCTCATGCATACATTTGATGCCGAGCTTTTTCATATTCTTGTTCTTGCTGACCTCGGTCTCAGGGAACTCGCCGTTCTTTCGGAATATGATGTTGAAACACATCCCGAGAACACCGATCCCTATGAATACAAGGGCTGCAAGGAATACTTTCATGGACAGTTACTATCTGATGAACTCCGTGCTTATTGGCTCGAAGTTGTAAATCTTCTTGATGATGCGTGCAAATACAGCCGCAAGTGAAACAACGTGGAACTTGCTGAGGTCAGTTCCTTCCGGTGCCCTGAGAGGAATACTGTCTGTAACGTAAACTTCCTCGAGCACTGATGCGTTGATCCTTTCGTAAGCTGCTCCTGAGAGGACGCCGTGTGTAGCGCATGCGCGTACGCTTCTGGCACCCTTGTCCTTAAGGACCTGAGCGGCCTTGCAGAGTGTTCCTGCCGTATCGATCATATCGTCGATGATGATTACATCCCTGTCCTCAACGTCTCCGATGGCTGTCATCGAACCGATGACGTTGGCCTTCTCACGTGTCTTGTGGCAGATGATCATAGGGCAACCGAGCTCCTTGGCGTATGAGTTTGCTCTCTTGGCGCTACCCATGTCAGGTGAAGCGATGGAGAGGTTCTCAAGGTTGAGGCTCTTGATAAGCGGAAGGAATACCTTGCTTGCGTAGAGGTGATCTACAGGGCAGTCAAAGAATCCCTGCTCCTGGTCTGCGTGAAGGTCACAGGTGATGAGTCGGCTGATGCCGGCTACGCTCATCATGTCGGCAACAAGCTTTGCTCCGATTGATGTTCTAGGCTTGTCCTTGCGGTCCTGTCTTGCCCATCCGAAGTAAGGGACAACGGCGGCAATCTGGTCTGCCGATGCTCTCTTGGCAGCGTCAACCGTAAGGAGAAGCTCCATGAGGTTGTCTGTCGGAGGGAAGGTTGACTGGATGATGAATACTGTCGCACCGCGGACAGAATCATAGAAGTAAGGCTGGAATTCGCCGTCACTGAACTGAGGCACCTCAAGGCTACCGAGTTCTACGCGATCCTCAGGATCGCTGATTGCATTGTACTCTTCAATGACTTTCTGTGCGAAATCCTTTGAAGCTCTGCAAGAAAAGATTTTAAGTTTGTGTTCTTTAAACATACTAACTATACTGGATTCAGAATCATTTCGATGTAATCGAGGATAGAGTCTTTGCCAAGGCCTGTCTGAGCTGAACTTACAAACAGCATCGGCAGCTCCGTCCATCTCTCGAGAAACTGACGCTTGATTTTTTCAATCTGGGTCTCACGCGCAACCGGACCCATTTTGTCTCCCTTGGTGAAAATGATTGCGAAAGGAAGTCCGCTTTTGTAAACCTCTTCAAGGAATTCCTCATCTGTTCCCGTCAGGTCGTGCCTGCAGTCAATCAGGACAAAGAGCAGTTTCAGCTCTTCTGAATTGCTGAGGTAATCGCTGACGATTTCTGCGAGTTTCTTCCTTTCCGGGGCAGGGAGTTTTGCGTATCCGTATCCGGGAAGGTCAACAATGTACCAGCTGCCGTTAATCTGAAAGTGGTTCACCAGTTTGGTTTTGCCGGGGGTGGAAGAAGTCATTGCAAGCTTCTTGTTTCCTACGAGCATGTTGATAAGTGAGGACTTTCCTACGTTCGAGCGGCCGATAAATGCTATTTCAGGAAGTTGTACGGCCGGGCGGCCCGATGTTCTCGTGCTGCTGCCGGCGAATTTCGCTTCTGAAATTTTCATTGTTCCGATCCTATCCGTTTAGGCTGCAAATATAGTAAAATTGAATGAAATTTTATAGATTTGTAAGGAAGCGAAAGAGTAAATGAAAGACCAGAAGATATACGACACTGACCCCTATCTTCTGCCGTACAAGGAAGTTATCGATAACAGATCACTCAGGATCTCAGCCCTGAGGAACAGGATATCCCGTGACGGAAGCCTTTCAAAAGGCATTAACAACCATCTGTTCTACGGTCTGCACAGAACGCGGGACGGCGGTTGGGTTTTCCGTGAATGGGCTCCGCATGCTACAAGGATCTATCTTATCGGTGATTTCAATAACTGGCAGAAGTCCCCGGCATATGCCCTCAAACCCATAGGTGACGGTAACTGGGAGATTGTTCTCGACCGGATGTTCCTGCGCCACGGTGATTTGTACAAACTTTTCATCGAATGGCCCGGGGGCGGCGCGGAGCGTATCCCGGCTTATGTGACCAGGGCTGTCCAGGATCCTGACACCAAGGCCTTCGCCGCCCAGGTGTGGGCCCCTGAAAACGGGTATGTGTGGAAACGTCGGGCTCCAAAGCCGTCAAAGAATCCTCTCATCTATGAATGTCACATAGGAATGAGTTCCGAGAAGGAAGAAGTGGCGTCCTTCGATTACTTCCGAAGGGAGGTCCTTCCCCGTGTGAAGAAGCTCGGATATGACACTCTCCAGATAATGGCCCTTCAGGAGCACCCGTATTACGGCTCTTTCGGATATCAGGTCTCAAACTTCTTTGCCCTTAGTTCCCGTTTCGGAACGCCGGAACAGTTCAAGGCCCTTGTGGATGCCGCCCATGGAATGGGTATCTCGGTCATTATGGACGTGGTGCATTCCCATTCGGTAAGCAATGAACTTGAGGGACTAGGTTGCTTTGACGGACATGAGGACCTGTATTTCTATCCCGGAGAGCGCGGCCGTCACCCTGCGTGGGGGTCACGATGCTTCGATTACGGAAAGGATGAGGTCCGATACTTCCTCCTTTCAAACCTGAAATTCTGGCTGGAAGAGTATCATCTTGACGGATTCCGTTTTGACGGCGTCACCAGTATGCTTTACTGGGACCACGGTCTGGGCCGCGATTTCGTGGGCTATGATCCGTATTTCGACTCAGGAGTGGATGAGAACGCAGTCGATTACCTTGCCCTTGCCAATATCCTTATCAGGGAGGTCAGGCCGGATGCCATCACCATCGCCGAGGATGTGTCGGGCATGGCCGGACTGGCAGCGCCCCTGGAGCGGGGCGGCATCGGGTTCGGCTTCCGGATGGCAATGGGCATCGCCGACCACTGGATAAAGTGGATCAAGGAAAAGTCCGACTGGGACTGGAGTCCGGGGGAGATGTGGTATGAGTTGACGAACAAGCGCGCCGACGAGAGCACCATCAGTTACGCGGAGTGCCACGACCAGGCCCTGGTGGGGGACAAGACCTTGATTTTCCGCCTTATTGACAAGGAAATGTACACTTCGATGGACTGTGGGTCCAGGAATGACATCGTAAGCAGGGGAGTGGCCCTTCATAAGATGATCAGACTCTCAACGGCGGCTACATCGGGTGGAGGATACCTGAATTTCATGGGTAACGAGTTCGGACATCCGGAGTGGATAGACTTCCCAAGGGAGGGAAACGGATGGTCTTTCAAGTATGCCCGCAGACAGTGGAGTCTGGCGGACAGCCCGTTCCTCAGATACGGCAAATTGAACGCCTTTGACGGGGATATGGTTAAATTGATCAAAAAAACCGGAGTTTTGGCCTCAAAACCCGAGTGCATTGTGGCTGATGAGGCAAAAAAGGTGTTGATATTCAGGCGGAAAAACTATATTTTCGCTTTTAACTTCCACCCAACTGAATCCTTTTTCGGTTATGGATTCGAATGTGAGGATGGAGTTTGGGGAGAAATATTTAATTCCGACCTTCCCGAATACGACGGATTCGGAAGATATGAACAGGGGGAGACACATTGTACCCTCCAGGAAAAACTTGGCAGCGGGGCGTCGGTCAGCAGGCTTTACCTGTACTTGCCGTGCCGCACCGCCTTGGTGCTTGAAAAACTTAAATAGAATAATTACACTGACTGCGTATGGCCTTTCTAAAATTCAACAAGCAGGAACTGGTCAACCTGAATTATTCCTTGAAGAGAGAAATAATCATTGCCAACAAGATCGGCGCTTACTGCAATACGACAATCGTCGGATGCAACACGCGCCGCTATCACGGTATTCTCTCAGTCCCTGTGGAAAATTTCAACGGACAGCAGCATCTGCTCCTGTCATCAGTTGACGAAACCCTTGTGGAGAACGGGCTGAGGTTCAACCTCGGAATCCACCGCTACGGAGATCTGTATGATCCCCGCGGCCACAAGTACATCATAGATTACGAGCAGGATCCTATGCCGACCATAACCTATAAGGTCGGCGATGTGATCATCCGTAAGGAGATTCTCCTGTTGCATCAGGAGAACCAGGTCCTGCTTCGATACACCGTCCTCGAGGCGCCAAGGAAGGTTACCCTTCAACTTAAGCCCTTCCTGGCCTTCAGGAACATCCACGACCTCACCCACGAGAACCGGCAGATTCACGGGGCGGGAACAGCCGTCCCATCGGGAATGTCCTATTGCCTTTACGATGGGTTCCCGACGCTCTATCTGCAGATGAGTTCCTCAAAGGCTACCTATACCGAGGATCCTTGCTGGTACAAGAATATCACGTATTCCGACGAGTACCGCCGCGGATTCCCGTGCACCGAGGACCTCTATGTGCCGGGCTGGTTCTCCGTGGACCTTACTCCGGGCAGTTCCGTAATAATCTCCGCTTCAACCTTCGAGGTTAAGCCGCTGGGTATCACCAGGAAGTTCGACAAGGTTTCCGCAGGCCTCCCTGAAGTGAAGGAGCCTATGGATGTGCTGAAGATCTGGGGCGATACCTTCAAGTGTGACAGGAACGGCCACAAGCAGATTACCGCCGGATTCTCCTGGCTCTATACCGGCCTTCTCAGAGAAACCCTCTTCTGCCTTCCGTCCCTGACCCTTCTTCTCGGGGATGACAGGAACGAGTTTGAGGAAATCCTTGACAACCTCATAGCAGACAATCAGGAGAGGCTGTTCCGCAGGACCACCCAGATTGAGGCGCCTCTGACTCTGGCTCACAGCCTGCAGGCATACATCTCCTGGGGAGCGGACCCGAAGAAGGTCTGGCAGAAATATGGCGATACCGTAAAGGGTATCCTCGAGAGTTACCTTCCGGAGCACCGCAAGGAGGCTTCCGTACAGCCTAACGGCCTTATCTGGGCCCAGGCCGAGAATGTCTGCCTTACCTGGATGAATGCCTATATTGACGGAAAACCTGTCAATGAAAGGGCCGGTTTCCAGGTTGAGGTTAATGCATACTGGTACAATTCAATCTGTTTCGCCCTTGAGAACGAGAAGCGCAGGAAGGCCACGGGAACGGCTTTCTACAAGGAATTCTCCAAGATCAAGGAACTCATTGAAGAGAATTACGAGAAGGTGTTCTGGAATCCGCGCATCCATTGCCTTGCGGATTACGTGGGAGTTGCCGGGCAGAGCGATTCGGTCCGTCCGAACCAGCTTCTTGCCATCGCCACTCCATATACTCCGGTAAGTGACGAGACCATCCACGCGGTGATGAATATCGTGGACAGGGAACTTGTCACAAGACGCGGAATACGTACCCTCTCTCCGCGTGACGAGAGATATAAGTCCGTGTACGAGGGTACCCAGGCTGAAAGAGACCTGGCATACCACAGGGGAAGCGCCTATGTCTGGCTGCTCCTCAGTTATGTGGGTATGGGTTTCAAGATGTTCGGAGCCTCGTTCATCAACAAGGCCGAATGGCTCATAAAGGGCTGCAACGAGGACCTGAACAAGCACGGCGTGGGCTCGTACTCCGAGCTCTATGACGGAGACCCACCTCACGAGCCGCACGGAGCCATCGCCAGCGCAATGAGCGTGGCGGCTCTCCTTGGAATCTATGACCTTATCTCAAGATATAAGAAGGAGGAAGGAAAATGAGAGTACTGATGTTTGGATGGGAGTTTCCTCCGCATATCGCCGGAGGACTCGGTACGGCCTGCTACGGTATCGTAAAAGGCCTTGCATATAACGGCGTGGAGTCCATCTTCGTGATGCCGTCGGCATCCGGAGACGAGGACCAGAGCGCTGCGCGTATCATCAACGCAAGCGACGTTGCCGTTGACGTCGTCAGTTCGTCCGTGGACGAATTCCTCGAGAAGGTCAAGTTCGTCAAGGTGGGCTCCAACCTCATTCCATATATGAATCCGGAGGAGTTTTACAATATCATCGAGGCCCAGAAGCGTTTCTCGACTACGGACTTTGAAGTACAGTACGGACAGAAGTACAAATTCTCCGGCAAGTACGGCTCGAACCTCCTCGAGGAGGTGGCCCGCTATGCGATGGTCGGAGGTACGATAGCCATGCAGCACAAGGATGAGTTCGATATCATCCACGCCCACGACTGGCTTACATACCTTGCCGGCATAGCCGCAAAGGAACTTACCGGAAAGCCTCTTGTGGTCCATGTCCACGCAACGTCTTACGACCGTGGCGATGAAAACCATATCGATACCCGCGTCCTCGATATCGAGACCCGTGGTATGATGGCTGCGGACCGTGTTGTTACGGTCAGCGACCTTACCAGAAACATTGTAATAAACAGATATCATATAGACCCGGCCAAGGTGGTAACCGTCCACAACGCCGTCGATTTCAGCGGCAGGGACAATATCTCCGTGGAGAGGGGATTCAAGGACAAGGTGGTGACCTTCCTGGGACGAATTACTTTCCAGAAAGGCCCCGAGTACTTTGTCGAGGCAGCAGCCAAGGTCCTCAAGAGAACCTCAGGCGTGCGTTTCGTGATGGCGGGAAGCGGCGATATGATGAACCGCTGCATCAGCCACGTGGCAAGGCTCGGCATTGCCGACAAGTTCCATTTTACCGGCTTCCTCAGGGGCGCCGATGTACAGAAGATGTTTGCGCTCTCGGACGTTTATATAATGCCGAGTGTGTCCGAACCTTTCGGAATCTCTCCTTTGGAGGCGATGAGAAGCGGAGTCCCGTCCATCATCTCCTACCAGAGCGGAGCGGCGGAGGTCCTGAAATACGCCTTCAAGGTGGACTTCTGGGACGTGGACTCCATGGCGGACGATATTTATGCCCTGCTCAAATATCCTTCCCTTGCAAAGTTCGCATCCGAAAAGGGGTATGAAGAAGTCAATACCCTCAAATGGAATGTTGCAACGGCCAAACTCAAGGCCGTGTATGAAAGTGTTTTGAATAAGTAAAAAGTATAAGATATGGCAAAGAAAAGCATATGCCTTTATTTCGAGGTTCACCAGCCGCTCCGCCTGAGGACGTACAAGTTCTTTGACATCGGCAAGGATTCTCATTATTTCGATGATTTCGCCTGCAGGACTCTTGTCAAGAAGGCCGCCCAGGAGTGCTATCTTCCTATGAACGCCCTCCTTCTGGATATAATCAAGAAGAATAAGAAGTTCAAGGTTTCATTCTCCATCGCCGGAGAACTCCTCGAGCAGTTCGACCGTTACGCGCCGGAGGTGATTGATGGCTTCAAGGCCCTCTCCGCAACCGGAAACGTGGAGTTCGTCGGATGCACCTACTATCACTCGCTTGCATCCCTGGTGAGCCCGTCGGAATTTGAGCATCAGGTCAGGAAGCAGGAGGCTGCGCTGGAGTCTTATTTCGGCGCCACTCCTAAGGTCTTCTGCAACACGGAAATGATATATTCCGATGCCATCGGAAAGGCTATCTACGCTTTGGGCTACAAGACGGTGCTTACCGAAGGCGCCCGTCATATCATGGGTTGGAGACACCCTGATTTTATCTATAACAACGATATTCAGCCACGTCAGAAACTGATTCTCAGAAACTGGCGCCTCAGTGACGA
>CADBMK010000041.1 GCA_902795785.1 uncultured Bacteroidia bacterium
CATGAAGGCTTCGCGTTTGATTCTCCAGGAACCCGCCACAGACCAGAAATCTCCCCATCTTGTTTCCGGACTGAGTTTTGAAGAGCCGTCACGCCTGTATGAAGCGGAAGCGTAATACTTCTCCTTGTAGTTGTAGTCAACCTTTGAGATGAGGGAAACCATTGAGTTGCCCCAGTCATAGCCGGCTGCTGAAAGAGTTCCCGCCGTTGAAACGGTATGGAGCGTACTTGTCGGGAGGTTGTCTCCGGATGCCCTTGCAAAATCGGTCTTGTTGTCCTCAATCTCGAAACCTGCAAGAAGGCCAAGGTTGTGGTCGCCGAAGTACCTGTTGAAATCCGCCGTGGTAGAAGATACGATCTTCTCATAGGTGGTTCTCATCTCGTTGACTTTGCCGTTTGAAGAACTTCCGTTGAAGTGGTTGGCGCTGAAATAGATGTGATCCCTTACGGCAGTGTTGTCGTATGAAAGGATGGATTTCAGGTTAAGGCCTTCGCAGATGTGGGCCGTAAGTGTCTCCACTGCGGAAACCTTGGTGTTGATGGAGCTGTTCTCCCATTCATTGTCATAGTAGACTCCGTTCTGGGCATAGCTTCCGTAACGGGCTGTCCAGTCAGTCCCGTCCTTGTAGTCGGTAGGGTAGTAGAAGCCCCAGAGAAGGTTCCTTGTCTGCATGAAAAGGTTGGAGCCTGTGCTTCTGGAGTCGTTGTAGCCGCTCTTTGAAGAACGTGAGAGGCTGATGTTGGTGCCTATCTCAAAGTGATTTCCGACTTTCTGGTTAAGGTTTACCCTTCCGCTGAAGCGGTCGAAACCGTTCACTTTGAGACGGCCCTGATCATTGGTGTAAGAAATAGAAGTGTAGTAGTTTCCGTTATTGGTGGCACCGCTGACAGAAAGGTCGTAGTTCTGATAAACGGCGGTGCGGAAATATGCGTCTTCCCAATCGAAATACTTGCCCTGTCTGCCGGAGTTGTCATACTCGGTGATGGTGACGCCGTCGTACATTCCGGTTCCGTTAGGGGTGAAGGTGTAGCCGTGTTTGTTGAATTTTCCGTTCATCCTTGTGGCGGCAGCCTGTGCGGATGCAGCCTCGTCCTTGCCCTGGAGTTCGTGGGCATAGCTGTAGAAGACGGAGTAGAGCATGTTGGCGTTCTCCTGTACGCTGGCGGTTTCATAGTTGCCTGTGGCCCAGGAAGGAGTGATACCGATAGATGCACCGAAGTGTACTGTAGGGGTACCGGAGCTGCCTTTCTTTGTGGTGATGACGATGACTCCGTTGGCAGCGCGGCTTCCGTAGAGAGATGAAGCGGCTGCGTCCTTGAGGACGGAGACGGACTCGATGTCGCTTGGGTTAAGGCTGTTCATTATATTGTTGCTGGTCATGATGTAATCACCCATCTGACCTACGTTACCGCTTGTTACAGGAACTCCGTCGATGACGTAGAGAGGCTCGTTGCTGGCGTTCATTGAGCCGTTACCTCTGATTCGGATGCTGGAAGCGGAGCCTGCCTGTCCGCTGCTGTTGGTGATCTGAAGACCTGCCACTCTGCCGGAGAGCGCGTTCTCGAAGCTTGTTACAGGAAGGTTGGCAATCTTGTCAGCCCTGACCATAGAGGCGGAACCTGAATAACTTGATTTCTTGACAGTTCCATAGGCGACAACCATGACTTCTTCGAGAACCTCGTTCTCTGCCTGCATTTTGATTGTCATGTTCTGAGCGATCGGTGCCACGGCGTCATGCATGCCAAGCATCGAGGCGGTTAGTGTAGCGGCGTTCGTTGGAACGCTTCCGAGGAAGAAATGACCGTCCGCGTCGGTCGATGTGCCGTTGTCACTTCCTGTGACCATTACGAATGCGCCTGCAATCGGCGATCCGTCTTCAGCAGATACTACTGTGCCGGATATGCTTCGGTTCTGTGCGGATACAATAATCCCATAGCACAGCAGTACCATCATAAATACGATGGTTTTTTTCATTGTGTATTAGTTTATAGGAATTTGGTTCGGATTGTTTTCGAGGATTGTTTCCTGACGTCTGACGCCTTGGCCATAACGTTTTTGAATAGGCCTATCGCGTCAGTCTGACGTTACGACCTATTCGGGAAACTGCTTTATCTGCTGTTTGTTCTGTATAATTATTACAAACATAAATCCGTAATCGAATTGTTTTCTGATGTGAAGTTAGATAAAAATTCTATTAATCAAAAATTTTAAGAACAATTTTTAAAAATTTTTCCGAATTTTCTTTTTCAAGCAGTCCAAACACGAAAAAAGCCATAGATATATATCTATGGCCTGTATAAAAATGCAAATATTTTACAATCCTATTTTTTGACTTTCATGCCCACATTATGCATAATGAAAGAGTAGATGTCAGCCTGTTCTTCAATAATCTTAGCCATCGGCTTGCCTCCTCCGTGTCCGGCCTTGCTGTCAATCCTGATCAGGCAAGGGGCGCTTCCGGCGTTGCATTCCTGAAGGGTTGCCGCAAACTTGAATGAGTGGGCGGGAACAACCCTGTCGTCGTGGTCGGCTGTAGTGACGAGTGTGGCTGGATATTTTGTGCCCGGCTTCAGGTTGTGAAGAGGGGAGTAGCCGAGAAGGTATTTGAACATCTCAGGGCTGTCCTCCGATGTGCCGTAGTCAGGAGCCCAGTTCCAGCCGATGGTAAACTTGTGGTAGCGGAGCATATCCATTACTCCTACCTGAGGTATGGCCACGGCATAGAGGTCGGGCCTCTGTGTCATGCAGGCTCCCACGAGAAGGCCTCCGTTGGATCCGCCCACGATTGCAAGTTTCTCCGGTGAGGTGTAGCCTTCTTTGATGAGCCACTCTGCGGCGCCGATGAAGTCGTCGAACACGTTCTGCTTCTGCATTTTTGTGCCGGCAAGGTGCCAGGCTTCACCGTATTCTCCGCCGCCCCTGAGGGTAACCTGTGCATAGATTCCTCCGTTTTCAAGGAACGGAATCCTGCTGTATGAGAATGAAGGGTAGAGGGAGATGTCAAATCCGCCGTATCCGTAGAGATATACAGGATTCTTTCCATTGAGTTCGATTCCCTTGCGGTAGGTAAGGAACATCGGAATCATCGTGCCGTCCTTGCTTGGGAAGAATACCTGCGTGGACTCGAAGTCTGAAAGGTCGAAGTTGGTCTTTGGGCTGGCGTAAACGCTGCTTTCTCCGGTCTCTATATTATAACTGTATATGGTACCAGGAGTAGTGAAGGACGAGTATGAGTAGTAGCACCAGGTCTGGTCTTTCCTTGAATTGAAACTTGCCGTACCAATTCCAGGGAGGGCAATCTCCCGGATCATCTGTCCGTCCATACCGTAGAGATATGAGTGGGTGGATGCGTCCTTGTTGTAGGAAAGGATGAGTTTGTCCGCAACGAAATTTATCTCGTCAAGAACAACTCCGGCATCTGGGATGAGGTCCTTCCATACCGTAGGATTCTTCAGGTCGGTGGTGACGATCTTGTTGTTTGGAGCGCCGCAGTTGGTGCTGAGGAAGAGTTTGTCACCGTCGTTGTCGATGAAAGCCGTGCGGTTCTTCATATCTGCCGTCATCCGTACGAAGACAGGCCTTTCCTTTCTGAGGTCGGCCACATAGAGATTGTTTCCGATATCTTCTCCGTCTTCATAGATGAAGGCCAGAGTCTCGTCGTCATTTACGTCGATGGTGTAGAATCTCTTAGGGCAGGCTTTGTTCTCATAGAAGATGACATCCTGGCTCTGAGGGGTTCCAAGTTTGTGATAGTAAATCTTATGACCTTCATTTACGTTGCTGAAGGTGTGGTTCTCGTCAGGTTTGTCGTAGGCGCTGTAATAGAATCCGTCTCCGTTCCATGCAGCTCCTGTGAACTTGGCCCATTCGATATGGTCTTCAAGAAGGGCCCCTGTCCTGGTGTCCATTACATAGATTTCCTCCCAGTCGCTTCCGCTTCTGGAGATGGTATATGCCATATAGTTGCAGTCCTTTGAGAAATAGGTTCCCTTGAGCGATACCGTTCCGTCCTCGCTGAGGGTATTCGGGTCAAGGAAGACGCGGGCTTCCTGGCCGGGAGCGTCCATCTCGTAAAGTACGCTCTGGTTCTGAAGGCCGGAGTTGCGGTAGAAATACCACTTGCCGTTGTTCTTTCTGTCAGGAAGGCCTACTTTCTCGTAGTTGGCCACTTCCTTTAATCTTTTGAGGATGGCTGGACGAATGCTTATCTTATTGAGGTATGCGTTCGTCACCTTGTTCTGGGCTTTAACCCATTCTGCCGTCTCCTGGCTGTTGTCATCTTCCAGCCAGCGGTATGGGTCCGCCACTTCTGTTCCAAAGTAATTGTCAACGACGTCGCATTTGCGAGTCTGTGGAAGCTGCGGCGAGCATGCTCCCGCTAAAATTGCTGCCACGGATAGGATCGATTTTGTTTTCATGCTTAAAGATAGGAAAAAGAAGTCAGACCGAATAAAAAAACAACGGGAGCCGATCATCCGACCGGCTCCCGCCCACCAAAAACTATTTATTATTTAGCCCCATTAACACTTATTTCCAGCTGGTGAAGAGAGCAGAACATGCGTCCCAGCCGCTCTTCTGGGTAAGGACTCCGTTAGAAAGACTGATTTCTTTCTGTGGATAAGGACGGAAACCGTAGGTGGCCTCATAGCGGGCCCTGTAGCCGGCGCCCTGATCCTTCATCGTAGTCGCTACTCCGTTATTGTAGATTGCCTGGCCAAGCTGGCTCTCAAGAGCAGCTATGCAGTATGCTTTTCCGTAGCGGCGCATATCACCCCAGCGGATAGCCTCGAAAGCGAGTTCGTGACGGCGCTCCTGGCGGAGTGCATCCACTGAATAGGTAACTGCAGGAAGATTTGCTCTCTTGCGGACAGCGTTCATACCGTCAAGACCGTTGTAGATGACCTTGCCGTTTGTGAGCTATGCGTGCATAAGGAGAACGTCGGCAAAGCGGAGGAGGGTGAAGTCTGTGGTACCCTTCTTGCGGCCGAAGTCGGCGTCTGCGCCGTAGTACTCTGATGAAGAGGTGAACTCGAAGATCCACTTACCGTTGATGTAGCATGCTATGGCCTGGCTCTTTTTCTGCCAAAGGAGAGACTCCTCCATCTGGCTTTCAGCGCCAATCTGATATGAGGATGGATTTGGAGCTTCGTCCAAGGCGCTCCAGATTGATCCTTTGCGGCGGATGTCGGAAGCGTCCCAGGTGTTCCAGAGGGCTGGGTTAACGGTAGCAAATCCGTAGCCCTTGTTCATAGGGAACACTCCTTTGTAATCTCCGCTGTCGAAAGTACGCAGACCGCAGTACATATTGAAGTAATTGTACTTGTGACTTGACTTTGCCGCGTTGATGTGGAACATCTGCTCAGGGTTGTGTGCATCCGGATACCAGGATTCAGCGCAGTCTGCAACGAATGGATAGTCATTCTTCGTAACCTTGTTGCTGTATGTCCAGAGGCAGCGGTAGTCAGGTACGAGGGAGTAGCC
>CADBMK010000042.1 GCA_902795785.1 uncultured Bacteroidia bacterium
AAACAGGTTCTCGGCCAAGGCCATGCTGGTCTATTTCTACTACAAGGAGACCAACCTCCAGGAGTATGAGATGCATCTTTACCTGACTGACGAACTTACGGCCACCCTGGGAGAGAAGATCGTCTTCGGCCTTGAGGATGGCTCAAGCATCGTTCTGGAGCAGCAGCGTGAGGGCCCAGGCCTTCTTGTGCTGTATCCTACGGAGCACGATTTGAGCAGGATGTCCTTTGTGGGAGTGAATTCGATATCGTTTATGTCAACTGACGGCCCTGTCTCGGCTGAGTTCCAATCAGGCGTGCTTACAAAGGCCGTTGGCACACTTTATAATTCTTTAAAGACTCTTACCATCAAATAGTTTATGTGGAATGGTATTATCACCGTCCTTCTCCTGCTGGTATCAAATGTCATAATGACCCTGGCCTGGTACGGCCACCTGAAACTTCAGCAGATGCATGTTACGGACGGTTGGCCACTTATTGGTATCATCGTATTGTCGTGGGGAATGGCGTTTTTTGAATATGCCGTAATGATACCGGCCAACAGGATCGGCTACTCCGAGAACGGAGGCCCTTATTCCCTTATCCAGCTCAAGGTAATCCAGGAAGTGGTTTCACTGATTATCTTCACCCTGGTAGTTTCAATGCTCTTCAAGGGTGAGTCTTTCCACTGGAATCATGCGGCAGCCTTTGTCTGCCTCGTTCTGGCGGTGTTCTTTGCCTTCCTCAAATAAGAGTCAGGCTTTCATCTTAGGATAGTGGATTGTGAAGCAGGCTCCCTGCAGCGTGTATGAACGGCTGTATTGGATGTCTCCTCCACACTTCTGAATGATATTGCGGCAGATCGCAAGGCCCAGGCCGGATCCGCTGCTTTTTGTCGTGAACTCAGGCACGAAGAGATTGCCGAGGTTTTCCTCGGAAACTCCCGGGCCGTTATCCTCGATGGAGATGTCATAGAAGCCGTCCTGCTGGGACAGGCGCAGACTGATGAAGATGGCTCCGTCCGGGCGTCCCTGTCCATCGTTCATTCCTTCGATGGCCTGGATGGCGTTGGTTATGAGGTTGACGAACACGCGGGTAAGCTGAGGCTTAGGTCCCATTATGTGTGCTCCCTCTATGCCCACGTAGGTAATCTTGATGTTCTCCCTGTTGTCAAACATCGTGACCTGATCCTGGATGAGGCGGTCGATGTCAATCTCGGCAGGCTCCTCGGTATAGAGCTTGGCAAAGGTTGAGAATTCGTTGGCCGTATCGGTCAGTATGTCTATCTGGTCAAGGAAGATTTTTGCCGCCTCGTCAAAGCGCTCAATCCAGAGAGGGTTGTTCCTGGCCTTAAGGCTTATGATTCTCTGAAGCTGCATCTTCATAGGGGTGAGAGGGTTCTTGATCTCGTGGGCAACGTTCCTGGCCATGTTGCTCCAGGCCTTGTCCCTCTCGGCCTGAGCCAGTTTCTTGGTACTTTCTGCAAGGTCGTGGACCATCACGTTGTATGCCCTCACGAGCGATGAAATCTCGTCGTCACGGTCATAGACGATGTATTCAGGGTTGCTCAGGTCAGCCTTGTTCATCTTGCGGCTCATTTCAGACAAAGGCTTGAACATCATATCCACCACGGCGGTGATGATGATTCTTGCAAAGATGAGAAGGAGGATGAATACCGTGAAGATTGAAACCGTGTGGATGATTGCCGCAGTCTCAAAGTCGTAGTTGTTCTCGTTGTTGTACGGAGCGCTCACAAGGCCGATGATTTCTCCGGAAGCGTTCATCACAGGGGCGTATATCATATAGTATGAACGCTTGCCCGTCTTCTGCTTCTTTGCAAAATACAGCCAGTGCCTGTTGACTATGTTGTCGTAGGCCTCCTCGTCGATTCGGGACGCAAGTATCATCCTGAAGAAGATTTCAACGTTGGTGGAAGTGATGACTTTTCCGTGGCGGTCGTAGAGGGTGATGTCGTTCCTTGTGGACGAGCCGATTTCCTCCACCAGGGCGTCAAGCTCCTGGTGACGCAGATCGTCAAAACTGTTGTAGTGACGGATACGGCTCTCGATAAGTCCCTTGATGGCGCTGATCTGGTCGGCCATCATGTTCTTGTTGCTGATGTTGTTGCGGTTGTACACGAACAGCGTGCTTATGGCCGCAAGCGTGAGGAGGGTGAATGTCAGCGAAACATACAGGACGAGGGCGATCCTTGTCTTGTAGTAGTTATTGTTCTTCTTCTCCCTGAGACATCTCCTACGGTGTCTTACCGTGAGGCACGAGGTGATGATGAAGAGGACCATCCCTATGAAGAAGGTGGCCATCAGGTATTCGAAGATATCCGTTTTCTGCCTTGAAAGGATGATGACCTCGTTGTCTGAAATCTGCTTGGCTATGTGTGAGTAGCCCCTTTCTATGTAGTGGCCTGTCTTCCCGCTGGTCCTGGCTGTAGGATATGGGTAGGAACCGGTATAGGAAGCGAGCCTGCCGTCTATGAATTTTGCATAGGAGTATGTGGGCGGGATGAGGACCTTGCCCGGGCTCTGAAGTCCAAGGATGGCGTCGTAGCCCCTACCTTCCCTGTAGGATCTGGGTTCTACGCCCAGCATCATCCTGCTGATTCCAAGGTTCTTGTCGTAATAGAGGAAGATACCGGTATAACGCGCCTTTCCGGAAGCGTCGCTTGAGTAAAGGAACTTGGATCCGTCCGCTATAGGAACGCCGGAGCGGATTCTCTCGTTAAAGTATGCCACAGCCTTCGGATCCGGGGCGTTGTCCCTGAGGATGAGAAGGGAGAGGTCGTAGTCCTGTGAAATCGAACGCAGGTTCTGCTCCGATATCCTGTTCAGTATGATGGCCTCCGTGCCGTCCGTCATGGTGAGGGTGGCAATAAGAGGGTCGTTTGCAATTGTGTTTTCCTCGCTCTTGAGCTGCATCTCCAGGCCGATGTCCCTGTCCATTGAAAGACGGTTGGCCCAGACGTCAACCCTCTCTTCCTCCTTGCGGAAGCCCAGGAAGGCGGTGCTGAGGACGAGGAAAATGGCGGCAAGCGCAGAGAAGCCGAACCTTACCCATCTGAAAGCCAGTATGTTCCGGTGGAATTTTGCCTGGAGCACTATGCCTGCCAGCAGGAGTGAGGACCCTATAAGGCCGATTACCGCTGCGTAAATCATTCCCGTATAGACGGAGAGTTCGTTGATCTTATAGAGTTCCAGATGGATGTTCGAATTCTCGGTGACGCTGCTCAGCAACAGATATACATAGACAGGAAGCAGGACCGCTCCTGCTCCGCAGGCTATGACCGCGCGCCTTTTCCGGATGAAAAGGGCCCTTGTGAGGTAGATGATGGCCACCAGGATGATGATGAAGATATTCACCGTCATCATCACACCTATTGACGGGAAGAGGTGGCTGTCCGAATACAGGACAGGGGAGAAGAGGGCGTTGCCATGGACCCTGCCCCTGACCGTTGCCGTCAGAAGTTTGAAAACAGGCTTTCCGGCGGCGCAGATGGCCGTTCCTCCTGTTACTGAAAGCGGCTGGATGGAAAATCCGTCCTTGAGCCTGTATATCTCGTCGCTGATTTCAAGTCCTCCGATCACCCTGGTGCCCTGGTCGCTGATTGACTTGACCAGATACCACTTAGGACCGTAGTTTACGAACTCCGGCTCGGTTCCGATGGTGGAAAGGGAGGCGTTGTCCCTGAGGTTGGACAGGCTCGGAATCATCGTCCTTGTGCGTATGTCATCGTTAAGGACGGTGAACTGGTTGACCCAGCTCTGGAGGGTGTCGGACTCGTACCTGTAGATAATCATGTCTTCAGGAACTCCCGTAACGTTCAGCCAGGCGTTCTTGTCCCCGTTAATGGCCTTTTCCATCTGCTGGTCAAGCAGGACGAGTTTCTCGTTTAGGGACTGCTCGATGCTGGCGGCCATCTTATTCTCGCTGGTGACCCCGAAGCGCAGGATGAACGGAAGTACTAAGAGCGCAATGAGGGCTGCCAACAGTATGAATGCCGTGGCCGTCTTCCATGTCTTTCTCCAGTCTGCCATTCTATTCGTGATGATATGGTTCGCCTTTAATTATTGTAAAGGCCCTGTACAGTTGTTCGGTAAATATCGTTCTTACCATCTGGTGAGAGAAGGTCATCTTCGAGAGGGATATCAATCCGTTGGAACGGTCATAGACTTCCTTCGAGAATCCGTATGCTCCGCCTATCACAAAGACTATGTCCTTGCCGCTGCGGCTCATCTTGTCTTCTATCAGCCTGGCAAATTCCATCGATGAATACTGTCTGCCGTGCTCGTCAAGGAGGATTACGTCGTCCGATGTCTTCAGGTTCTTCATAATAAGGGCCCCTTCTTTCTCCTTGATCTGGTCCTTGGTGAGGGCGGACACGTTCTTCAGCTCCGGAATCTCCACCAGGTTGAACTGCACATAGTGTACCAGTCTGGAAACATACAGTTCCAGACCAACTCGTACCCAGTGCACGTCGGTCTTGCCGACAGTAAGTAAACTAATCTTCAATCTTATACAAATATAATGGGATGGCTCGGTATTTGCAAAGGGAAATGTGTATGAAGAAGATTCTGAGACTTTTTGCTGTTATGTCCGCCATCCTTCTGTCTTTTAGCGCTGGTGCGCTTGAAAAGGGGGACGGTTACGATGTGTTCGTACCTATCGGCAAATATATCGCCCAAGGAGACGTTGACTGCCTTTCAGCGTGGTTTGCGGGCAATCTCGAGGTGTCTATCCTTTCTAATCAGAACAATTCCAGCCGTAATCAGGCCAAACAGATTCTCAAGGCTTTCTATGAACAGTACCCACCGCGGCAGTTTACCATTTCGCACCAGTGCAGCCGTGCCACGATGAAGAACGCCGTGGGCGAACTCTACGCCGGGGGCGAAAAGTTCATGGTTACTATCTTTGTGATTTTTAGTAAGAAAGCCAATTCTTACAAGATCCAGCAGCTCAAGATAGAGCGGATCCAATAGCTTACTTCTGACGAAGGAAAATCTGAACCGGACAGCCGTTGAGGTTGAAGTGCGAGCGAAGCTTGTTTTCAAGGAATCGCTTGTACGGGTCTTTCACGTACTGTGGCAGATTGCAGAAGAATGCAAATGCCGGGAACTTGGTCGGAAGTTGGGTGATGTACTTGATCTTCACATACTTTCCCTTCCATGCCGGCGGCGGATAATTCTCGATTTCAGGAAGAAGGGCCTCGTTGAGACGGGCTGTAGGAATCTTCCTGCTGTAGTTGTCTGCAACCTCGGCAACCTTGTCCAGGACATCCATGATTCTCTGCTTCTTCACTACCGAGGTGAAGATGACAGGAACGTCATCGAACGGAGCAAGCCTTGATCGGAGGGCCTCAGAATACTCTTTGAGGGTATTGCTGTCCTTGATGAAGAGGTCCCATTTGTTTACTACAATCACGCATGCCTTCCTGTTCCTCTGAATGAGGTTGAAGATTGCCATATCCTGGGCTTCCATGCCCTGGGTGGCGTCAATCATCAGGACGCAGACGTCGGAGTTCTCAATGGCGCGGATTGAACGCATCACGGAATAGAACTCGAGGTCTTCGCTGACCTTGCCCTTCTTGCGCATTCCTGCGGTGTCCACGATCATGAACTCGTGTCCGTACTTGTTGTAGTATGTGGAAACGGCGTCTCTGGTTGTTCCCGCAACCGGAGTCACGATGTTCCTGTCCTCACCCAGAAGGGCGTTGGTGAGGGATGATTTGCCAACGTTAGGCTTGCCCACGATTGCAATGTGCGGAAGGTCCGGGCGCTGGTCTTTCTGCTCCTGGGGGGTATCTTCAGGGAGAAGCTTGCAGATTTCGTCAAGCAGGTCTCCCGTTCCGCTGCCGTTGGCGGCGGAGATGCTCCAGAGCTCGCCGAGTCCGAGAGAGTAGAACTGGTAGGTATCAAAAATCTTGTCGCCCGAGTCCACCTTGTTTACGCACAGCACCACCGGCTTCTTTGAGCGGCGGAGCATGTCTGCTATCTCGGCGTCATAGTCCGTGATTCCTGTAGAGGCCTCTACCATGAAAAGTACGAGGTCCGACTCATCGACGGCGATTGTGACCTGCTTGCGGATTTCGCCCTCG
>CADBMK010000043.1 GCA_902795785.1 uncultured Bacteroidia bacterium
CCGGCAGCGCAGCTGAATGGGCCGCCGCTGCGGAAATACTCCATCGGAGAGTTGCCGTTATGGGCAGGACCGTTGTCCGAAGTGACTATAAAGATGGTATTGTCCCAGATGCCGAGTTCCTTGAGCTTGGCAACGAGCTTGCCCACCTGGGTGTCTATATGGGTAACCATGGCGGCATACGTGGCCAGAGGGTAACGGTTTGGCAGATACATGCCTCCGTCGGTGCAAGGCTTCTCGTCGCCGAGTTTGTTGACATAATACATCACCTCGTCCTCCGGAGCCTGTACGGCGCTGTGCGGCACGGTAGTCATCCACATTGCCATGAACGGGCCGGAGGCGTTGTCCTCGACGAATTTCTCCAGCTTGTCATACATCAGGTCACAGCTGTAGTATTTGCCGTCGTAACGGCGGTAACTGGCAATATCATTTGGGTCAAGGCCCTCAGGAAGAGGCTCTCCCTGCATCACGGCCTCATTGCCTGTCTCAATCTCCCTGTCGTTTTCCCAAAGTCGTGCAGGGTAATAACTGTGTGCCAGAGCCTGGCAGTTGAATCCATAGAAATAATCAAAGCCCATCTTGAGCGGAGTGGAGTCACTGTCCGGGAAGCCAAGGCCCCACTTGCCCACCAGAGCCGTACGGTATCCCGCATCCTGCATCATGGACGCAATGGTCTTAGTGCCTGCAAGCATAGGCTGCTGTCCCTGCATGTCAGGGTTGAAGAAAAGCGCATTCCAGCCACGTGTATCTCCCTCCGGCGGAGTATAGTGCTCCTTGTTGTTCCTGATCTGGCTGTGCCCCATATGGCGTCCGGTCATGACGCAGCATCTTGACGGAGAAGAAAGCGGAGCCGCAGAGTACATATCGGTAAAGACGATTCCGCGGGAAGCCAGAGCGTCGATATTTGGCGTTTCTATCTTATCCTGTCCATAGCAGCCGAGATCCCCGTATCCGAGGTCGTCGAACATGAGGTAGATAATATTCGGTTTTGAAGGGGTCTTGTCTGCGGCGAATCCTGTCGCTGAGGCCGCAGCCGCAGCCGTGATCAAAAAGGCTCTGTTGGTTTTCATCATTCTGGCGTTTGAACAAATATACTCATTTGAAGATGATTCCATGTATTTTTTCATAAAGGATTCAATGAATTGTTCTTATATTTGTTAAAACCCTAAACGATTGTCAGAGCGATTCTCGAGCAATCGCAGAAGACAACAGTAACCACAAATGAAAAAATTAATTCTTTTCCTCACATTAAGCCTGTTCATGGGCTTACCCTCTATCGCCCAGATCATCATCCTGAATGAAAACATGTTTCAAGGACGAATGTCCAAAATCAAAGCGGCAGTAGTTGATTCCCTTACAAATGAACCTATCCCCTTCGCATCAGTATATCTGATTCCGTCAAAGGATACTACAATCACAAACTTCACGCTGAGCGACGCCCAGGGTGCGGCCAAACTGGATGAAGTTCCCTACGGTAGTTATGTATTCCACGTTGAAATGATGGGGTACAAACCATACGCAAAAGAGCGGTATTTCCGGGAAGAAACTGTTGACTTGGGGACTATCCGTATGAAACCGGACAGCCGCTTCCTGAAGGCAGCCGTCATCAGCGACGTAGGCAACCCTATCACGGTCAAGGGAGATACGGTGGAGTTCAACGCAGCATCATTCCACGTGGGGACCAACGCAATGCTAAGGGACCTTATCAAGAGGATGCCAGGCATGGAAATCACGCCTGAGGGAAAGGTCAAATTCAACGGAGAAGAGATTGACAGGCTCACCGTGGGAGGAAGGACGTTCTTCATCGGAGACCAGAAAACTGCGCTGAACAATCTGCCGGCGGCAATTGTCGATAAGATCCGCGTCATAGACAGCGAATCGGAAAACACCAAGGCAACCGGCATACAGGACGGCAAACGTGAGAAGGTGCTGGACGTGGCCCTAAAGAAGGAGTATCAGACAGGCTTTTTTGGCAACGTAGGCCTCCAGGCCGGTCCTGCAATCAAAGGCGGGAACAATGGCGGAATGAGCGGAAACGATAACCTTGTATACAACACCAACAGCCTGATGGCGGCATACAACAAGAAAGACCAGCTCACCATCATCGCCAACAGTCAGAATTACAACGATACCGGCATAGTTATGTTCACCATTGAAGGAGACGAGTCCGCGTCAATGCCTTCGGGGCTTTCAAAGGCATCGCAGGTGGGAATGAACCTGAACACCTCACGTATAAAGGATGTGGACGCCACCGTGTCCGTAAATTACAAGTATTCCGATACGGATTCCCGCACGCGGTCTTACAGGACCACCTTCCAGGAAGGAGACGACCTTGTATCGTCCTCTGAGGACTCCGGCACCGGCTACGTCAACTCATCCACGGCAAGCATGGAATTCAAGAAATCAAAAGGCAAGTTCCGTTTCAACATCAGGCCGATCCTCAAGTACAGCAGGACTGACGAGATGTCCAGCCGCAGTTCTGAAATGAGCAGCGCTGACAGGTTCATGAACAGTTCCTCAGGTTCTTCCCGTGAGATCAACACCACCAGGAATGCCACTTTGAATTCACAGGTTTCTTTCCATGATCTCTGGGGAAAGAAAAAAAGGAACATAAGCGTCAATTTCCAGACACTATACAAGGACAAGGACGGCAGCAGCAATGAGATGTCCGTCCTGACCTCAACAGCAGGCAGCGAGCAGCGCAGGCTGTCTTACATTTCAGATGGCAACTATTCACAGGCCGGCGCCGGACTGAATTTCAGCGAGCCATTCGGAAAGAAGACTACCCTCTCGGCTCAGGCAAGTTTTAACGCAACTCGGTCAGACAATACCAGCGACGCCTTCGATGATGAGGGACGGAATGAGTATTATTCATCAGTGAGCCGCAGGAAAACCATCTCGCAGGACTACCAGTTGACAGGCCAGTACAAGTTCTCCGGCAAGACATGGTTCACCCTGGGCTGCAAACTGTCCGGAATGTTGCAGGAAACCTATTCACGCAGTTTCGGAATTGAAGACACCATTGGAAAGGATGACTGGAACTGGTTCGTCACTCCAAATATGAGGTTCAACATTCAGCGTGGTAACAACACATTCAACATAAGCACTTTCGGTTACACCACGGCACCGGATGCTTCAAGCCTGAAGCCGGTGGTAAACGTCACCGACCCTTCACGCCTGAAGATTGGCAACGTTTTCCTGAAACCTTACTCAAATACATTTATTGACATTACTTGGAGAAGCAACAACCCAAAGACTCATTCTTACGCTAACGTTTACGCTTTCTCCAGAATCATAACCCATCCTGTAAACAGCGCCCAGTGGTACGACAGCGACGGAATCATGTATTCAATTCCGGTGAACGCGCGCAAGCCATCAGTACAGACCAGCGTAGGCGCATATTACAGCACACCGCTGGATTCAAAAAAAATCTGGTCCCTGTCTCTTGGCGGAAGTTTCTCCTACAACACATCAGTCAATTACCAGACAGCCACCAACCTGAACGGGCTGAATACCGATGAATTCGATTACACCTCTTTCATAGCCTCCTTCTGGGGAGACAAGAACGGAGACAGGTTCTACGGCGGGGAAAGCGGATTCCGCGAGAGCCGTACGCAAAGCCTTGTGCCAGGTGCGAGCGCATCCCTGAAGTTCAACGGAAAGAACTACTCTTTCAGGACAACAGCACGCAGCAGGGGACACATTGCACGCTATTCAATTAACAGCAGGGCAAACCTCAATACCCTTGACAATTCAATTACGGCAGAAGGCTCATATACCACAAAGCACGAATTCGAACTGCAGTCAGACATCTCATACAATTTCTATCACGGTTATCCTACCGGATACGGCCAGAGCGAGCTGAACTGGAACGCCGAGGTGAATAAGAGCGTGGGGGCCTTCGTCCTCAGCCTCTCCGTTCACGATATCCTGAACCAGACACGCAGCCTCACCCATACAGTCAATTCAAATTATATGGAAGACAGTTACAAACTGGTGCTCGGCCGATTCGTGCTTTTCGGCGTAAAATGGAACTTCGGAAAAATGAACGCATCCCATAACCAGAAAGCGCAGGACGCATTATGGAACATGGTATATTAAATTAAATAAACTATATTCGCATCTCTTATAGACAATCAGATTAACAATCACTATGGATAGAAGACTCTTCATGAAAGAAGGCGCTGTGGGACTTTTGGCCATGGCCATCGGAACAAGTTCCTGCGCAGCCGCCAAACACCTTGGAATAGATACAGAAAACGGAGCGGACTGGAAAAAGCCAAAGTTCGCAGGCAAATATGACGTAGTAGTCTGCGGAGGTGGCCCTGCCGGTTTCATGGCGGCGATTGCTGCGGCAAGAAATGGCGCCAAGACTGCTATCATAGAGAGATACGGCTTCCTCGGAGGAATGGCCACTACTGGTTATGTGGCCCCTATCAGCGAATTCGCATTCAAAGGAGAACGGGTAATCGGAGGTCTTCCATGGGAGTTCGTCAAGAGGCTTGAAGAACTTGGCGGAGCCAAGATAGAGATGCCTAAAGGCAACGTGGATTTTGACATAGAACTCTACAAGCTGGTTGCCCAGAGAATGGTTCTCGAGGCCGGTGTTGA
>CADBMK010000044.1 GCA_902795785.1 uncultured Bacteroidia bacterium
AGGTAATTCACCGTAGACTTTCCAGGCTTGACTCCAGGTATGAATCCGCCGTTCTGCTTCATGTTCTCTGCCATAGACTGTGGGTTCACAGTAACTGCGGTATAGAAGAATGTGAAGATCACAACGAGAATACCGAAAGTAAAATTATACAAGAAACCAGTATAGTTGCCGAATGCAGCTGCAAGTCCCTGTGTAGTCTCGAACTTAGAGAATACAAGTGGGAAAAGCATCAACGCCTGAGCGAAGATGATAGGCATAACGCCTGCCGCATTGATCTTAAGCGGGATGTACTGACGTACTCCACCGTACTGCTTGTTGCCGATAACCCTCTTTGCATACTGAACTGGAACTCTTCTTACACCCTGTACAAGAGCGATTGCTGCGATAAGTACAAGGAACCATACGATGATTTCCACAACGAGGAGAAGCGGACCACCGTTGGTGGTTGTGAACTTCTCACCGAATTCAGCAATGATTGCTGAAGGGAAGCGGGCAACGATACCGATCATAATTATGAGGGAAATACCGTTACCGATACCTCTGTCAGTAATTCTTTCACCGAGCCACATTACGAACATTGAGCCTGCCATAAGGATGATGGTAGATACAATGTTGAACATATATGTGCTCCAGCCGAGTTTTTCAACCGCAACGAATGCAGAGCCCGGAATCTGCTGGTGAACAGCAGCCATATAGGCAGGACCCTGGATGCAGAGGATCAGGATGGTCAGATACCTTGTGATCTGATTCATCTTCTTTCGGCCACTTTCTCCCTCCATCTGCATCTTTCTGAAGTAAGGGACGAACACTCCGAGGAGCTGCACTACGATGGACGCAGAAATGTAAGGCATCACACCGAGGGCAAAGATCGAAGCATTACCGAATGCTCCGCCTGAGAACATGTTCAGGAGGCCGACAAGACCGTCCTGAGTCTTATCCTGGAGTGATGCGAGAAGATTCGCATCGATACCAGGAAGGACTACAAAACAGCCGAGTCTATAAACGAGCACCAAGAGAAGCGTATAAACGATTCTCTTGCGGAGCTCTTCAATCCTGAAGATGTTCTTAATTGTCTCTATGAACTTCTTCATTGCTTAGTGATTATTCAATTACAGTAGCTTTTCCGCCGGCAGCCTCGATCTTGGCTACAGCAGACTTTGAGAATGCATCAGCAGTTACCTGGATGGCAGCGCTGATTTCGCCATTGCCAAGAACCTTTACGAGTTCGTTCTTAGCTGCAAGGCCTGCAAGCTTAATGTCTTCTGTGTTGATCTCGTTCTTACCGAACTTCTCAGCGAGAGCAGCGATAGCCGCTACGTTGACAGCCTTATACTCTACACGTGTAGGATTCTTGAAACCTCCCTTAGGGATACGTCTCTGGATAGGCATCTGGCCACCCTCGAATCCGATCTTGTGTGAGTAACCTGCACGTGCCTGAGCACCCTTGGTACCACGGGTAGCTGTACCACCCTTACCAGAGCCTTCGCCACGTCCTACTCTCTTGCTATTCTTTGTTGCACCTGCTGCAGGTTTCAAATTTTCCAATTTCATCTCTTAGTCCTCCAAATTAGATTTCTTCAACAACTACGAGGTGACGTACCTTAGCCAGCTGGCCTTCGGTAACAGGATTCTTCTCAACCTCTACTGTCTGGTGAAGTCTGTGGATGCCAAGAGTCTTGAGATTAGCGATCTGCCTCTTGGTAGAACCATTCTTGCTCACCACCTGTGTAATCTTATACTTTGCCATTGCTTAAGTCTCCTATCCGTTAAATACCTTACTCATAGGAACTCCGCGGAGGCCTGCTACAGTGTAAGCGTCTCTCATCTCTGTAAGGGCTGCAACTGTAGCCTTTACAAGGTTGTGAGGGTTTGATGAACCCTTAGACTTTGCAAGCACGTTCTGGATACCAGCAGACTCGAATACGGCACGCATGGCACCACCGGCCTTAACACCGGTACCAGGAGCTGCAGGCTTCATGAATACGCGTGATCCACCGAATTTTGCTTCCTGCTCGTGAGGAATTGTAGTGTTGATTACAGGAATCTTTACGAGATTCTTCTTTGCATCCTCAACACCCTTTGCGATAGCGGCTGTAACCACATTGGCTTTTCCAAGACCATAGCCTACAACGCCGTTCTCGTCACCTACGACAACAATTGCTGCGAAGCGGAAGTGACGACCACCCTTAGTAACCTTTGTTACTCTCTGGATGGCGACAAGTCTGTCCTTAAGCTCAAGTTCAGATGTCTTTACTCTTTTAACATTTGTATTTGCCATAGTCTTTCAATTAGAAATTAAGGCCACCTTCACGGGCAGCGTCAGCCAAACTTTTAACTCTGCCGTGGAAGAGGTAACCACCACGGTCGAATGCGATAGTAGTGATACCCTTTGCCAGCGCGCGCTCAGCGATTGCCTTGCCTACGATTGCGGCAGCCTCGATACCGCTCTTACCCTTTGTTTCAGCAGCAAGAGCCTTGTCGTTAGATGCAGCAGCTACGAGAGTCTTGCCCTGCTGGTCGTCGATAACCTGGACATAGATCTGCTTGTTGCTTCTGAATACGACCATTCTAGGTTTTTCAGCTGTACCGTTCACGTGCTTACGGATACGGTAGTGAATCCTCTTTCTTCTTTCTATTCTGTTCAATGCCATAATTCAGTCCTCCTATTATTTAGCTGAAGCGGTCTTGCCGGCCTTGCGACGGAGCTGCTCGCCGACGAACTTGATACCCTTGCCCTTATAAGGCTCTGGTGCACGGAATGAACGGATTTTAGCTGCTACCTGTCCGATAAGCTGCTTGTCTGTGCTCCTGAGGATGAGGAGAGGGTTCTCTCCCTTCTTAACCTGAGGAACCTCAGCCTTTACCTCTGCAGGAAGCTTGAGGTGAATCTCGTGAGAGTAACCGAGAGAGAAAGCGAGGACATTGCCACCCTTGTCTTCTACGCGGTAACCGACACCGACGAACTCCTGCTTTGTTTCATATCCAGTTGATACACCTACAACCATGTTGTTTACAAGTGCACGATAGAGACCGTGCATTGAACGATGACGTGGGAGATCTGTAGGACGCTCGAACTTGATTTCATTGTCCTCAATGGTGACCTTGATATCAGCATCAACTTTCTGGCTGAGCTCACCAAGAGGTCCTTTAACCTTCACAACGTTGCCAGGGAGAAGCTCTGCGCTCACCTTGTCCGGAAGGCTTACAGGTAATTTACCAATTCTTGACATTATTAGTTTCTTTAAAGATTAATAAACATAACAAATAACCTCACCGCCGACATTGAGATCCTTAGCCTCCTTGTCAGTGATGATACCCTTTGATGTTGAAAGGATAGCGATTCCGAGTCCGTTGAGGACACGTGGCATATTCTCTACATCAGTGTACTTACGAAGACCTGGAGTAGACACGCGCTGAATCTTCTTGATAGCGGCAGCCTTGGTCTGCGGATGGTACTTGAGGGCGAGTTTGATTGTGTTCTGAGGTTCAGCCTCAACAACCTTGTAGCTGAGGATGTAACCCTTGTCACAAAGGATCTTGGTGATAGCGAGCTTCATCTTTGAAGCAGGCACCTCAACAACCTTCTTACCTGCGAGGTAAGCGTTGCGGACCCTTGTAAGATAATCTGCAATTGGATCAGTCATTTTTTTAAGTTTTTGTGAACCGGCGTCCGGAGACGCCCGATATCCGATTGTTAAATAATATTAATTGTGTTCAATAATCTGTTACCAGCTAGCCTTCTTAACTCCTGGGATGAGACCATTGCTGGCCATCTCACGGAACTGCATACGGCTGAGACCGAAGGCACGCATATAACCCTTTGGACGTCCGGTGAGGGAGCAACGGTTATGAAGACGTACCGGAGATGCGTTCTTAGGGAGCTTGTCAAGTGCTGCGTAATCGCCAGCCTCCTTAAGTGCCTTTCTCTTCTCGGCGTACTTAGCAACGAGCTTCGCGCGCTTTACCTCGCGGGCTTTCATTGATTCTTTTGCCATCTTGTATCTTATTTATTGTTTTTCTTGAAAGGCAGACCGAATGCTTCGAGAAGAGCGTGAGCCTCCTCATCAGTCTTTGCTGTAGTTACGAATGTAATCTCCATTCCGTGGATCCTAGGGTTCTTGTCGATCTCAACCTCTGGGAAGATGATCTGCTCCTTAAGACCGAGAGTGTAGTTACCCTGACCGTCGAGCTTGCCAGCGATACCGTTGAAGTCACGGATACGAGGAAGTGATACACGGATAAGTCTCTCGAGGAACTCGTACATCTTCACGTCGCGAAGAGTAACCTTAACGCCGATAGGCATTCCCTTACGGAGATGGAAGTTAGAGATATCCTTCTTTGAAGAAGTGAGGACAGCCTTCTGACCTACGATTGTAGAAAGCTCTGCTGCTGCCTCCTCTACGAGCTTCTTATCAGCTACTGCGTCACCGATACCCTCGTTGATGGTAATCTTAACGAGTCTTGGTGCCTGCATAACAGTCTCATAAGAGAACTTCTTTACAAGAGCAGGAACGATCTCCTCCTTATATGTCTTCTTGAGAGCAGGAACATATCCTGCTGGAAGTGCTGTAGAAACAGCTGGGGTAGTTTTCTTTGCCATTACTTAATCTCCTCTCCTGATTTCTTAGCAAAACGAACCTTCTTTCCGTCAACTGTCTTGAAGCCAACGCGGCTTGCCTTTCCAGTTGCAGGATCAGCAATCTGAAGGTTTGAAATGTGAATACCAGCCTCCTGCTTGATAATACCACCCTGAGGCTGCTTTGAATTAGGTTTGGTATGCTTGCTGACCATATTGATTCCTTCAACGATAACACGGTCATCTGCAGGGCTGACAGAAAGAACCTTTCCAGTCTTACCCTTGTCGTTTCCGGCGATCACTACTACGTTGTCGCCCTTTTTGATTTTCAACTTGTTCATGTCTATCGAATATTAAAGGACCTCAGGAGCGAGTGAAACAACTTTCATATAATTCTCACGAAGCTCTCTGGCTACAGGGCCAAAGATACGTGTTCCGCGGAGTTCTCCAGCGCCGTTGAGAAGAACGCACGCATTGTCATCGAAACGGATATATGAACCATCTGGACGACGGATCTCTTTCTTTGTGCGAACAACGACAGCCTTAGACACTGAACCCTTCTTGGCGTCTCCGCCAGGGATAGCGCTCTTCACTGCTACGACGATCTTGTCGCCGACTGTTGCATAACGGTGGTTTGTTCCTCCAAGCACACGGATACAAAGAACTTCCTTTGCACCGCTGTTGTCAGCCACCTGTAAACGTGATTCCTGCTGTATCATAATGCTACTTTGCTTTTTCTACGATTTCTACTAATCTCCAGTTCTTTGTCTTGCTGAGAGGACGAGTCTCCATGATGCGTACTGTATCACCTACACCGCACTCATTCTTGTCATCCTGAGCAACGAACTTTGTGGTCTTCTTGACGAACTTGCCGTACAATGGGTGCATTTCCTTAACCTTGACTGCAACAACGATGGTCTTATCCATCTTGTCGCTGACCACTACACCGATTCTTTCCTTACGAAGATTTCTTTCCATAAGACAAAAAATTACTTCTGATTCTTTTCTTTCTCAGCAAGGATAGTGATCATTCTGGCAATATCCTGTCTGGTCTTCTTAAACTTTGACGTATCCTCTAATGGAGAGATAGCGTGGTTGAGCTTCATATTGTCGAGATTGCTCTTCTCAACCTGGATGCGGTCCTGCAGATCTGCAATGGACATCTCGCGTACTTCTGATACTTTCATTTTACTGTCTCTTCATTAAATTATTCAACATAGTCTCTGCGGACAACGAACTTGGTTGCTACTGGGAGCTTATTGGCTGCGAGACGCATAGCCTCCTTAGCAATTGCAAGAGATACGCCCTCTGCCTCAAAAAGGATACGGCCTGGGGTAACAGGAGCAACGAATCCCTGAGGATCACCCTTACCCTTACCCATACGGGTATCAAGAGGCTTCTTAGTGAATGGCTTAACAGGGAAGACTCTGATCCAGATCTGACCTTCACGGTTCATGTAACGAGAGATTGCCTGACGAGCAGCCTCGAGCTGCTGTGCTGTAAGCCAACAATTTTCAAGGGTCTTGATGCCGAAAGAACCAAATGCAAGCTGGTTTCCTCTTCCAGAGTTACCCTTCATGCGGTTCTTCTGTTCCCTTCTAAATTTTGTTCTCTTAGGTTGTAACATTTCTGTATTACTTTAAAATTATTTCCTAATTTTATCCAAGTAATTGAGTTTCAGCTGGTTGGGCATAGTTGTCCTCAATTTTTGGACTGCAAAGATAGTCAAAATTCCTGGATTTGAAAGACTTTTTACAAAAAAATTAAACTTTTTCGACACAAAAAGTCAACACCTAACTAATTGATATTTCAAACAATTACGCATCGTGTTAAAAAAAACTTACACGCATTTTTGACACAGGTTGACAGACCAATTTTATTATGCGTAACTTTGTCTTCGTGAACAGATCGAAATCATACATTCTGGCAGTCATCGCCTGCCTATTTCTGCTGGTTCCTGCCCAGACGCCGGCCTGCGCCCAGTTCCACCTGTGGAAAACAAGGCCATCCTCAAGGCAGGAGACGGTGCCTACATCCAGGGGTCTGATGCGCTACGAAATAATCGACGAAGACACCGTCTACTTCGACACCCTGAATCCGGCGATAGCCATTACCAAGAGGAAGAAAGGCAAGCAGTGGAGGAAATACTACCGCCTTGTTTACAATTTCAACAAGGTGTATCCATATACGGCCATCGCCCATAAACTTGAACGCGAAGCCGACAGCACCATCGCCGCAAGGCACATGAACAAGAGGCAGAGACAGGAATACATCAAACAAATGCAGAAGGAACTGTTCCACACCTTCGAGCCAGTCATAAGACATATGTCCATTTCACAGGGAGCCCTGCTGATCCGCCTCGTAGACAGGGAACTGGGCCGCACCCCGTATGCGATAATAAAAGAATACCGAAACGGATTTGCCGCCGGCTTCTGGCAGGGCGTAGCAAGGATATTCGGGCAGAACCTCAAAAAAGAGTACGACCCGAACGGTTACGACAAAGACACAGAGGAATTGATTAAAGCGTGGGAAAACGGAACTTTCCCAGACATCTACTTCTCCGTATTCGGCACCTGGCCGGACGAAACGGAGATTCCGTCAAAATACAGGTAGGAAGACTCGCTCAGCCAGTCTTTCATCACAAGGAGGCGGGCGCCGTCCTCCCCCACAGGCATATCCACGTGGCAGTGATAGTGTCCGAATATGAAGTAGTCCACCTTGCGGTCTTTCAGGAAGGACTCGCAGAACTTGTACAGAGGCTCGTCCACACCCTTGAACAGATAGTTGAACTTGAACTTCTTCTTCCTGCTGGAAGTAGACCACCCCTTTCCAAAACGGAATGCGATGGTAGGAT
Organism: uncultured Bacteroidia bacterium; assembly: GCA_902795785.1. Classification (GTDB taxonomy): domain Bacteria; phylum Bacteroidota; class Bacteroidia; order Bacteroidales; family UBA932; genus Cryptobacteroides. Next base: position 7,431 of record CADBMK010000044.1, read on the forward strand.
GCAGTAGGCTGAACAGCCCCTGGAAGAAACTGTGGCGGAAGCCCCATCGCATAAGTTTATAAAGCCTGAAGCCTGGGCCAAGGCCGTCACCATGACCAAGGCAGAAGGTCTTGCCGGCTATATCCACGACATAAGGCTGCTGGAGAATCTCAATTCCCAGGCTCTCAAAATAATGATAGCACCAGATATCGTGATTGCCCTGAAAGAACCTGACCTTGACTCCATTATCTATAAGATCCAGGATTTCAGCAAAAACCCTGACATACCCCTTGGGCACCACATCGCGGTACTCATACCAAAAATCCCAGATATCGCCAAGCAAATACAGGGTTTCAGTCCTGTCTCTCGGCACAGATTTAAGGAAAGCCACAAAACGCAGCTCGCGATCCGCCGGATCACACAGATCCAGGCCCAGATGGACGTCAGAAACGAAATATGTCAGATTACGAGCCAAACCGCCGCTAATAGAAATAGATAATAAGGGATCCAACTATGAAACAGTAGATACTGAACCAGTACAGGTGAGCCTTCTTCACGATGGAGATCATCACCTTGCAGGCGAAGACGCCGGAAATAAATGCGGCGATGAAACCGCAGCACAGAGGCAGCAATCCCACCGTATAAGTATCTGTGGCAGGCTTTACGAATGACTC